>NZ_RQJK02000004.1:0-287513 GCF_022342325.2 Pseudomonas sp. AF32
ATGCTGGCTCGCAAGCTTGCTCGGATCGTATTCGCTCTGCTGAAAGGGCAAAGCGAATACCAACCAAAAGCGGCTTGAGGGCTTCCCCTCAACCATAGAATCTCCCACAGATGGATAGGGTTGGGCCTGAAGTATTGCGCCTCTGAGCATTGCAGTCTTACACCCAAACAGCCGCGCCGGCCCGGCGCTTCCAAAGCAGCCGCCCTTTACCTCCAAGGCAGCGTATGGCGCCGCCACCAGCCTTTCGATAATCGCCTCCGACATCCCGTCCCCTGTTGCGGAGCGCGCCATGCACAACAATAAAAATACCCGCCACCGTTTTTTGCCTGCGGTCATCGCGAGCCTTTCGACCCTTGGGCTGACGCCCTGGGCCCAGGCCGAAATCATGCTGTACGACAAGGACCAGACCACGTTTTCCACCGATGGCTACATCAATGCCTTCTACGTCAACAGTGACGTGGACCGCGCCGGTGAGCAGTTCGACCGCCGTCAGTCGCGGGTCAAGATGGGTTTTTTGCCCAACTACCTGGGTTTCAACATGGGCAAGCAGGTCGATGACCTCAAGCTTGGCGCCCGTGCGTCATTCTGGGTGACCATCAACGACAGCGAAACCAACGGCACCGACACCGCCATCGATGTGCGCCAGTTCTACGGCACCGTCGCCAATCCCGAGTGGGGCGAGGTGTTGATCGGCAAGGACTTCGGCCTGTTTGCCCGCTCCAATATTCTGCTGGACGAACTGTTGGCCGGTTACGGCCAGGTCAGCGACACCCTGGGGTTGGTGGACGGTGGCGGTGTGTCGTTCGGCAACATCGGCAGTGGTTATCCGTACCCGTTCCCGACGTCGCAAATCACCTACCGGACCCCGGTGATGGATGGGCTGCGAGTGGCGGTGGGGATCATGGATCCGGTGGACACCAACGACAACAGCGCCACCGGCAAGGCCTACCAGGAAAACCCACGCACCGAGAGCGAGATTACCTACCAGTTCGACCTGGGCGGGGCGAAGATCTACAGCTGGCTCAACGGCAGTTACCAGACGTCGGAAAACACCGACTCCACGGTCGAGTCGGTGACCTCCAAAGGCCTGGGCTACGGCGTCCAGGCCAAGATGGGCGGGCTGTCGCTCACAGTCTCCGGGTTCCAGGCCAAGGGCATCAACCCGTTCTTCACCAACAACGCCGGCGAAGCCACACTGCGTAATGTCGACAGCAAGGGCTACCTGCTCCAGGGCTCGTACAAGTTGGGAAAAAACCGGCTGGCCCTGTCCTACGGCAAGACCGATGACGACGGCAACGGCGTAGTGGGCAGCGGTGCCGATTACGAAACCCGCGGCATCGCCTTGTTCCACGACGTCAACGACTACCTCAAGCTCGTGGCCGAGTACAACCAGTTCGAAATCAACGGCCACGACACCAGTGCCCAGAACGAAGACACCGACACCTTCGCGGTGGGGGCGGTGTTGACCTGGTAACACCTTTTGTGGCGAGGGGATTTATCCCCGCTGGCCTGCGAAGCAGGCCCAATCCCGTCGACTCAATAAGCCTGATACACCGAGAGGTAAGGTTCTGGGGCTGCTTCGCAGCCCAACGGGGATAAATCCCCTCGTCACAAAGCTGTTCCAGCTCAGGTTCAGGCATCACAAAGCTGTTCCAGATCAGGTTCAGGCATGTTTCGTGAAGGCCCCGGCCGTGCGCATCGCGGTCGGGGTCTTCACTCTTCTCCTCCCATGGAAGCGTCCACCCGCTACCCAAGTAGCATTCGTCGCCCCGGTGCGGCTTCGTACACTCAAGGCTGCTATTACGGAGGCAAACATGCAGCAGGCCCAGAACGAAGGCGTGGTCAGCGCGATGTCCCAGGCAACGGATGTCCAGCAAGCGGCCCAGGAACTGGCGCGTCAGCTGTTGCATCCCTACCTGGGCTTCGTGCTGTTTTTCTGTTCCGCCGAATACGATCTGCCCGCCCTGGGCCAGGCGCTCTCGCAAAGTTTCGGAGGCATTCGCCTGGTGGGTTGCACAAGTGCTGGGGAGATCACTGCGCAGGGGTACGGCCGCAACTGTGTGACGGCGGTGGGGTTCGATCACCGGCATTTTTCCATTGCCGCCGAGTTGATCGGTGAGATGGAGCATTTCAGCCTGATCGACGCCCAGCAGATGGTCGAACGGCTGGCCGGCGCTTGTCGCAGCAATGCCCTGGCACCGATCAAGGGCCACAGCTTTGCGCTGACCTTGCTGGATGGTCTGTCCAGCCGTGAAGAAATGGTCCTGGCGGCGTTGAGTGCCGCCCTCGGAGACATTCCGCATTTCGGTGGTTCGGCCGGCGACGACAATTACCTGACCCATACCCACGTGTACTTCGAAGGCCAGTTCCACAGTGGCGCCGCCGTCGTGGTGTTGATCAACACCTGGCTGGCCTTCGAAGTTTTCACTACCCATCACATCCTGCCCCGGCAGGAGAAACTGGTGGTGACCGGTGCCGACAGTACCTCTCGCCGGGTCTATGAACTCAACGCCGAACCCGCTGCCGAGGAATACGCCCGGCATATCGGCGTGCCGGTCAGTGCCCTCGATTACCGGGTCTTCGCGGCGCACCCGCTGGCGGTGCGCATCAACGATCAATACTACGTGCGAGCCATCCAGCAGGTGCACCCGGACCTGAGCCTGAGTTTCTACTGCGCGGTGGAAAACGGCATCGTCCTGACAGCCATGACCCCCGGTCCCTTGCTGACCAACCTGCAAGACCTGTTCGAAGGCTTGCAGGCACGCCTCGGCGATCTCTTGCTGACCATCGGTTGCGATTGTTTCCTCAGGCGCCTGGAGTTGGAGGACCGCGGTGGCCTGGAGCAAATCGGGCAGTTCCTGCGCGAACAACGGGTGATGGGCTTCAACACCTACGGAGAACAGTTCAATGGCATGCACATCAACCAGACCTTTACCGGAGTTGCCATTGCCCGACATCGCGTCCCCGGCCACCGCTGACCTGCAAGCGCAAATCGCTCACCTGCAGCACGAAAACCGTAAGTTGCGGCGCATCAACGAGGCGCTGATCGAGCGGGTGGAATCCGGCGTGACCCGAGGCAGCGATCCGTATGCGGCATTCCAGCATTCGGTGGTGTTGGCCGAGCAGGTCCGCGAACGCACCGACGCGCTGAACCAGGCCATGGCCGAGCTCAAGGCAGGCAATCACTTGCTGGGCGAGGCACGGCTGCGGGCGGAAACGGCCCACCGGCACCTGATCGACGCCATCGAGAGCATTTCCGACGCGTTCGTGCTGTTCGACGAACAACAACGCATCGTGCTGTTCAACAGCCGTTTCAAGGCATTCTGGGCCCACAGTCGAGTGCGCATCATCGCCGGGATGCGACTGGGCGAGGTCAAGCGCCTGATGACCGCCAATGGCTTGTTCAGCGAGGAAACCCGGGGGCCGGGCGATGAGCATGTGCTGTACCGTTTGCAGAACGGGCGCTGGTTGCAGGTCAGCGAACGGCCGACCCAGGAAGGCGGGCGGGTGATCCTGTTCACCGACATCACCGACGTCAAACTCAGTGAAACGGTGCGCCGCGAACAGGCCGTTGCACAGAAGTCGCATTTGTTGCAGCGCGCGGTCGACAACCTGTCCCAGGGCGTGGCGATGGTCAATGCCCAGGGCGTGCTCGAATTGTGGAACAGACGTTTCCTGGAACTCAGCGGCCTGGCACCGGTGGCGGCCCACCGGTCGTTCAACGAGGTGATCGCCGACAGCGAACTGCAACTGCTGACCCCCGTCAGCCGCGACAGCAACGGTCGATTGATCCACGAGTGCGAGCAGCGCCTGTCCGACGGCCGGGTCCTGGAAATCCGTACCCATCCGCTGCCCACCGGCGGCTACGTCAACACCTTTACCGACATCACCGAGCGCTATCAGCACGCCGAAGCGTTGAGTGAAAGCGAGCGCTGGATCCGGCTGATCACCGATCATGTCCCGGCGCTCATTGCCTACCTCAATGCCGATCTGGTCTATGAGTTCACCAACAAAGTCTACGAGCAGTGGTACTGCTGGCCCCGGGGCGTGATGCTCGGCCAGAGCCTGCGCGAGGCCCACAGCGAGCAGCATTACCAGCGCCTGGAGGCTTACGTGGCCCGAGCATTGGCGGGTGAAAGCGTGACGTTCGAATTCGCCGAGACCAACATCAACAACCAGGAACGCTACATGCTGCGCTCCTACGTGCCGAACCGGTTGGCCAACGGCGAGGTGGTGGGGATTTTCGTGCTGATTCGCGACATCACCGAGCGCCGCCGCACCGCCGAAGCGCTGCACCAGGCTTATCAGAATCTGGAGCAGCGGGTCCAGGAGCGCACCGCCGAGCTGACCACCCTCAATGATCAACTGCGACGTGAAATCGACGAGCGCAGCCGGGTGGAGGTGCGCCTGCGCGAAGCCAAGCAAGAGGCCGAGCAGGCCAACCTGTCGAAAACCAAATTCCTCGCGGCGGTCAGCCATGACCTGTTGCAACCGCTCAACGCCGCCCGGTTGTTCACCAGCGCTTTGCTCGAACGCCGCGAGCCGGTGGCGAACGCGCAGCTGGTGCGCAATGTGAGCAATTCCTTGCAGGACGTGGAGAATCTGCTCGGTACATTAGTGGACATTTCCAAACTCGATGCCGGGGTGATCAAGGCGGATATCGCACCGTTCGCCCTCAGCGAATTGCTGGAAAACCTGGCCGCCGAATATGCGCAGGTGGCCCGCAGTGAAGGCCTGGAACTGCGCTTCGTGCCGTGTTCGGTGCTGGTGCGCAGCGACATGCAACTGCTCGCACGGATCTTGCGCAACCTGCTGAGCAACGCCATTCGCTACACCCCCAGCGGCAGGGTCGTGCTGGGGTGCCGGCGGCACCGCCAGCGCGTCTCGATCCAGGTCTGGGACAGCGGCATCGGCATCGCCGAGGAGCGCCTGGAGGAAATCTTCCAGGAGTTCAAGCGCGGCGACGTGCAGCGCCCGGACCAGGATCGCGGGTTGGGTCTGGGGCTGGCGATCGTCGAAAAGATTGCCGGCATCCTCGGGCATCGGATCCAGGTGCGCTCATGGCCGGGCAAGGGCTCGATGTTCGCCATCGATGTCCCCTTGAGTGCCACCGCGCCCAAGCCGCAACCGTGCCTGGACATGAGCGAACCCATGCTCGAACGCTTGCGTGGAGCGCGAGTCTGGGTGTTGGACAACGACGCGGCGATCTGCGCCGGCATGCGCACACTGCTCGAAGGCTGGGGTTGCCAGGTGCTGACTGCGCTGTCGGAGGAGGATCTGGCGGGTCAGGTGGACAGCGAGCACGCCGAGGTGGACCTGCTGATCGCCGACTATCACCTGGACCACGATCAGAACGGCGTGGACGCTGTGGCGCGGATCAATGCTCGGCGGGCCACGCCGATCCCGGCGATGATGATCACCGCTAATTACAGCAACGAACTCAAGCAGCAGATCCGCGAAAGCGGCCACACCCTGATGCACAAGCCGGTGCGGCCGATGAAGCTCAAGATTGCAATGAGTCATTTGTTGGCCCAGCGCCACTGAGCCGAACGCTTGCTTGTGGCGAGGGGATTTAGCGAAACGTCGCACCGCCCCGTTGGGGCGCGAAGCGTCCCCAGAGCCTGACAACTCGGTGTGCCTGACGGACTCAGGGGTCTGCTTCGCAGCCCAGCGGGGATAAATCCCCTCGCCACAAGGTGGAACGATCTAATTCAGCGCCGCAGATAAGCCCCGAAATCGATATCCCCCGCACTGAGGATCGCCTGTACCCGGTTGTGCACGTTGAGCTTGCGCAAAATGGCCGAGACGTGAGCCTTGACCGTGGTTTCGGCGATGTCCAGCGTGTAGGCGATCTGCTTGTTCGACTCGCCCTTGGTCATGCGTTCGAGCACCAGCAATTGCTTGCGGGTCAGGGCCTGGAGCAGTTCGGGCGGGAAGGCCGGGGTTTCGCTCAGGCGTCGGCCCACCGGGTTCTTCTGAGTGCGGATGATGTCCGGTGGCAGGTACACGTTGCCGTTGAGGATCTGCTCGATGGCGTCGGTCATCTGCGAGCGCGGCGACGATTTGGTGATGAACCCCACCGCGCCGTAGGTGATGGCCTGCAGGACGATCTGTTTGTCCTGTTCGGCGGAGACGATCACCACGGGAATGGTGGGCGCTTCGTTGCGCAGGTTGATCAGGCCATTGAGGCCATGCATGCCGGGCATGTTCAGGTCCAGCAGGATCAGATCCAGGTCGTCGTGCTCGTGGGTCAGGGCCAGGGCGCTGTCCAGGTCGGCGGTTTCCATCACCTCGCTGCCGGGAAAACCGTCGCTGATGACGTTGTGGATGGCTTCGCGAAACAGTGGGTGATCGTCGGCTATCAGGATTTTATACACGGCCATTCACCTCGTTATTGTGTTGGGGCTGGAGCAATTGCACGCATTACAGATCAGGGAAAGGGCTCGGGCCGGGCCGCCTGCAAAGGCAGCTTGGCCGCCTCCCAGGCATCAAGGCCATCACGGTACCAATACAGATGCTTATAGCCCATGGACGCGGCGCGTTTTACCGCGTTCCAGCTCAACCAGCAATCGGAGCGGCAATAAAAGACCAGCGGTCGATCCGCGCGCCCGGCGGTGGCTTTGCGCAGGTAATGGACGAAGTAATTCTGCCAGGCGGGGTCCAGGTGGCCGTCGCCGGTGTTGGCCAGCCACAAGCTGCCGGGAAGGTTGGCGTGGGGCTCATTGTCGATGAATTGCCCTTGCACCCAGGGCCTGCGGTAGACATCGATCAGCACCGGCGGCGGGGTTTGCCCCAGCAGTTGCTGCAACGCCTGGGTATCGACGGTTTGCGCGCCTTGGGCCACGGCGGGAGTCGGGCTGCGATACCGATCGATGCGGTAGCCCTCGGGAGAGAACAACGAGGTGTCGGCTTGCGCGACACACAGCCACAGGCACGGCACGACGATCGCCAATGAACGGAACATAGGGATTGATCCTTATTGTTATGCGTCCATTACATGCCAGGGTGGCGGTCTTGTGAATGCGACCATAGACAGGAAAACCAGTACTAAAGTCGTAAAAAAGGACCTGTCACAGGCTGGGGGTCGCCACCGCTCCCTCAGGGGATAGGCAGGGCTAACCTGCCTTGCGCACCGCCGCATGTTGCGGATTGAACGTCCACACCGCCAGCAGCGAGAAGACCAGGGTCAAGCCGGCACAGACCGTCATGGCCAGCAGATTGAATTGCCCATACAGGGCAAAGCGCACCAGTTCCACGCCATGGGTGAACGGATTCACCGCGCAAAGCCAATACAGCCAGGGGCTGGCCTCAAGCATTTTCCACAGCGGATACAGCGCCGAGGACAGGAAGAACATCGGGAAAATCACGAAGTTCATGACCCCGGCAAAGTTCTCCAATTGCCGTATGGCATTGGACAGCAGCAATCCCAGGGCGCTGAGCATCAGCGCCACCAGCAACAGGGCCGGCAACGCCAGCAACAGGCCCATCGCTGGAGGCTGGACGCCGTACAACCAGGCGATGGCAAGAAAGGCATAGACCTGCAACAGCGAGATCAGCGAGGTCGCCAGCAGCTTGCTCGCCAGCAGGAACGCCCGGGGCAGGGGGCTGGTCAGCAGGACGCGCATGCTGCCCATCTCCCGGTCGTAGACCATCGACAACGAGCCTTGCATGCCGTTGAACAACAGGATCATGCACGCCAGCCCCGGCACGATGTACACCTCGTAGGGAATGTAGGTGTCGTAGGGCGCGATGATGGCGATGCCCAGTGCCGCCCGGAAACCCGCGGCGAACACCAGCAGCCAGAGCAACGGTCGGACCAGAGCACTGAGCAGGCGCGTGCGTTGCAAGACGAAGCGCAGCCATTCGCGCATCACGATGCCACTGAAACACTGCCAGTACGCGTTCATGAGTGGGCTCCCACGGTGGTCAATCGGTTGAAGGCCGAGCCCAGGGTCCCGCCGTGCTCCAGGCTGATCACTTCGGCGGTGCCGCTGGCGACGAGGCGGCCCTGATGCAGGATCAACAGCGCATCGCTGGATTGGACTTCGTCCAGCAGGTGGGTGGTCCAGAGCACGCTGATGCCTTGCTCGCGGCACAATTGGCGGACGTGTTGGCCGAGGGCCAGGCGGCTGGCCGGGTCGAGGCCGACGCTGGGTTCGTCCAGTAGCAACAGACGCGGTTCGTGGAGCAGCGCCCGGGCGATTTCCACCCGGCGACGATGCCCGCCGTTGAGATTGCGCACCCGTTCGTGGCGCCGTTCGGTCAGTCCCTGACGGGCCAGTTCAGCGTCGATCCGGATGCTGCCCTCGCGTCGGGACAGGCCATGCAGCGCGACGTGATAACGCAGGTTCTGCTCCACGCTCAAATCCAGGTCCAGGGTGCTTTGCTGGAACACCACGCCCAACTGGCGCAAGGCCGGGCGGGGCGAGGTTTGCAAGGAGTAGCCGCCGACGCGGATCTCGCCGCATTGCACGTCGTAAAGGCGCGTGAGCAGCGCGATCAACGTTGATTTGCCCGCCCCATTGGGCCCCAGTAGCGAGGCGAACTGTCCGGCGGGCAGGCTGAAATCCAACTGCCTGAGGGCATCGCGTGTGCCGTAGGCGAAGCTCAGGTCGCTGACCTGCAGGGCGTTCATGGCGTCACCACCACGCCCCAGGGATAGCGCCCGACCTTCACCGACTTCAGTACCTTGCGGCTCTGCACGTCGATCACCGAGACGTCGCCGCTGACACCGTTGGTTGCCAGCAACTGACGCTGGTCCGGGGTGAACGCCAATTGCCAGACCCGCCGCCCCACCAGCAGGTAATCCAGCACTTCGAAGGTCTTGGCGTCGATGACCGCCACATGGTTGGCCGGGCCCAGGGCGACGAAGGCGAGCTTGCCATCGGCGCTGAGCTTGATGCCCACCGGCTGCACTTTGTCCGGGTGCACGCCCTTGATCTGGAACGTCAGGGTCTTGAGCACCTTGCGCGTGGCCACATCGAGAATCGTCAGGGTGCCGCCGATCTCCGCCGACGCCCAGAGCTGGGTGCCGTCGCGATTGAACTCGACGAAGCGTGGCCGCTGGTCCACGAGGGTGTTATCGGCCAGGGTCTGGGTACGGGTGTCGATCCAGTGCAGCATGTTGGTGGTTTCGCTGGTGTTGACGGCCCACTTGCCGTCCGGGCTCACGGCCATGCCTTCGGGCTCGACACCCACGCCGATCTGGCCCAGCACTTCGGAGGTCTGGGTGTCGATCACTGTGACCAGGGCATCGTCTTCATTGGAGACGTACAGCCAGCGGTCGTTGGGGTGCAGGGCGAACTGTTCCGGGTCTTTGCCCGAGGGCAGCTCCTTGACGATTTTGCGCGTCGCCACGTCCATCACCTGGACCCGGTCCGAATCGCTGGCGCAGATGTACAACAGGCGGTTGTCGTGGGACAGCAGCAGCCCTCGGGGGCGCTGGCCCACCGGCAGCGTCTCGATGACTTCCAGGCTCTGCAGATCGATCAGGCTCAGGCTGTTGTCTTTCTCGTTGGAGACCCAGGCGATGCTGGCGCCGGCAGGGCTGGCGGCGAACAACGCGATGCCCAGGGACAGGACTTGGCAGGCTTGCAGCAGTGGGCGACGCATGGCGGTTTCCTTATTGTTGTTATCGGATCAGGGGTAACGGCAGCTCACTTCGGGGCGGTCGTAGCCCAGGCTGTCCATTTCGTTGGACGGATGCAGGAAGCCGTCCTGCGGCGAGGTGCTCACCAGAGCCCGAGGCTGTACCAGGGGAATCGGTTGGCGCAGTTGCCCGTTCCAGGGTCGGTAGCTGAGTTTGCGTCCCTTGAATCCGTCCAGCGGCAACTGATCGCTCAGGGCCAACTGGCGGATGGCGAGAGGATCGTCCTGGCGCAGTTTGCTGACGGCGCTGGCGATGCTGCGCACGGCGATCCAGGCGGCAAAATCGCGGTCGTTCATCCAGCGACCAGCCAGGGATTCAAAGCGTTTTTGCAGTTGGGCCGCGCCGTAGGTTTCCACGGTTTTGTGCCAGCCGGTGGGCACCAGCCCCTGGGTGCCGGCCACCGGACGCGGGTACCAGGTCTGGTAGGGCAGGTATTCGCCGAAGTCGCCGCGTTCATCCGCCACCAGGACTACGTCATATTCGGCGGTCTGGGTGAACAGCGGCATGTCGGCCTGGGCGCTGCGGCGCTGGTCGTTGTCGAACTGCCAGGCTTTTTCGGCGACCACCTTCATGCCGAAGCGTTTCATGGCCCGCCGCAGGGCGGCCGCGTAGGCCTGGTCTTCGGGCGTCTGGCCGACGATCAGCAGTGCCCGCTGCCATTTGCGCACGACACTGAATTGCACCAACGCATCGGCAAGCATGGCCCGGTCGGGCAGGCTGTGGAGCACGTTTTCCAGGCATTGCGTGGTGCGCAGGCTGTCGTCGGCGCTGCCGGCATTGAACAGCAGACTGTCGGGCAGGGCGGCGCTGAGCTGGCGCAGGCTGGCGGCCGGGGCGTTGACCACGAACAACCGCAGCCCTTGGTCGTGCTGGGCGCGGGCCGCCTGGAGCAACGCTTCGGGGCTGTCGACGCTGGCACTCTCCAGGCGGTAATCGTGCTTGAGGAAACGACCGGTGCTGTTGCTGTCGATGATCGCCAGTTCAGCACCACGCAGTCCGGCGTCGGCAGGCTCGGCGATCACGTTTGAGAGCAGCGGGCCCGGGTCGGGACGGTAACCCAGGTAGCCGATACGCACCTGCAACGGCGCAGCCTCCTCCGCCTGGGCGGCAACTGCAAGCAGAGCAATCAAGGTGAGACTGACGAGCCGACGCATAACACCTCCACTACAGGTAGCGTCAGCATAGGAAGCACGCGCCCATGGGGAAATATGCAGAAAGTACCGCCGGGCCAGTACTAAGGTAGTAACTCGCCGCGAGGCTTGGGGTTTTAGGATGCAGACACTGTCATTCATCAGGGAGCGGACGGACTGTGCGGATTTTCAAAGCGCTGCTGTTGCCGTTGCTGCTGATTCTGAGTCTGCTCGGGGTAGATCGGTTGTCTGGCAAACAAGGCACGTGTGATGGACACAAGAACTGCAAACACCCGCAACCTCCTGTGGGAGCGAGCCTGCTCGCGATGACGGCATCACATTCAACCTCTCTTTCAACTGAACCACCGCCATCGCGAGCAGGCTCGCTCCCACAAAGGATGGGCGAGTTCAACCCGGCAATGGGACACTGACCATGTCTGCCCTGTGGCGCGTCAACCTCTGGGTCACGGCATTCTTCGCCCTGGTCACCCTGGCCTGTGCGTTGCTGCTGTTGCATCAGGCCGTGGCCGACGTGAAGCGCGAACTGCAATCGGCCGAATCCGTGGTGCATTACCTCAAGGAAACCGCCGAGCGCGATCCGACGAGCCTCCAGCCACGGCTGACAGGCAGCTTGCGCCATGTGCGGGTGCGTTGGCTGGGGCCTGGGGAGGCGTTTCCGATACCGGACGAAGAGGGACCCAAGGGTTGGGTCGGACGCTGGTTGCTCGACGACAGCCCTGTGGCCCAAGTGGTGCAGTTGCGCGACGGGCGACGGGCCTGGATTGCCGTCGATCCACGAGACGAAATCGATGAGATCCTCGATTCGCTGGTGCAGTTGCTGGGTGTCTGCGCCATGGCCCTGCTGCTCAGCCTGCTGGTGATTCGCTGGGCGGTGGGCCGGGTCATGCGCATGCTGGATCAGTTATTGGGAGCGCTGCGCCAGGTATCGAGCGGCGACCTGCGCGTGCACCTGCCCGCCGAAGGCATTCCGGAGGCGCGGCAGTTGGCAGGGCATTTCAACCGAATGACCGCCGCCCTGGCCCAGTCTCGGGCCGATAACACCCGGCTCACCCAGGCGCTGCTGGCGGTGCAGGAGCGTGAGCGTACCCATTTGGCCCAGGCACTGCACGACGACCTGGGCCAGTACGTGACTGGCATCCGCGCCAGGGCCTGTCTGCTGCGCCTGGTCACCGGTCAGCCGTCGGTGCTGGAGCAGACGGTCAGTCAGCTGGAGCACGACTGCGAGCACTTGCAACAGGGATTCCGGGCGTTGGTCCATGACCTGTATCCGGTGGTGCTGCAATACCTGCCGCTGGACGAAGCCATTGGGTTGCTGGCGCGGCAATGCCAGGACACCCATGGCATCGCCTGTGAGTTACGCATCGCGGATGCCTTGCCACCGTTGTCCGGACCGGACAAGACCCACCTGTATCGCCTGTTGCAGGAAGCACTGACCAACGTTGCCCGCCATGCCAACGCCACCCATGTACGGATCCGTTTGCGTCAGCGTGGCGGCCGCCTGCGCCTGCTGGTTCGCGACAACGGCCAGGGTGCCCTCCAGCCGTATCGACCGGGCGTGGGGCTGCATTCGATGTCCGAGCGAGCCCGCAGCCTGGGCGGCGAGTTGCGCGTCATCTGCCGGCCCGGCGCAGGCTGGGCACTGGCCTTGAATATTCCTCTGGAGGCACGATGAACATTTTGTTGGTGGACGACCACGCGGTGGTTCGGCAGGGCTACGCCAGTCTCTTGCGGGCCTTGATGTCGGATCTGCATGTCCGGGAAGCCGCTACCGGAGAAGAAGCGTTAAGCCAGGTACAGGAGCAGGTGCCGACCCTGGTGATCATGGACTTCGGCCTGCCCGGTATCAGTGGCCTGGAGACCACTCGGCGCCTGCGCCAGCGCTTGCCGCAACTGCGGGTGCTGTTTTTCAGCATGCACGATGAATTGCCGCTGGTGCGCCAGGCCCTGGACGCCGGTGCCTGCGGTTACCTGACCAAGAACTCGGCGCCCCAGGTGCTGGTGGAGGCGGTGCGCCGGGTATTGGCCGGCCACGCCTATATCGAACAGTCCCTGGCGACACAATTGGCTTGCGCCGGTCCCCGGCAAAGCACCGACCCGCGCCTGCAAAGCATGACCCAGCGTGAGCTGGAGATTTTCGTCATGCTCGCCAAGGGCACACCCGCACGCAGCATCGCCGAGCAGTTGTGCATCAGCGCCAAGACCGTGTCGAACCACCTGACGCTGCTCAAGAGCAAGCTGCAGGTCAGCTCTCATGCCGAGCTGGTGCATCTGGGGATCGACCTGGGCCTGGTGCGGGTGGCGGGGTGAAAAAACCAATACAGCTCATCCTGTGGCGACGGGCGCTCATCGGTCCCAGGATTGCGGACATCCCTTGCAACCCTGCATGTTTGCATCCTGGAAATTCCCGTAATGCTGACGCGAGCCACTCAGGTCGGCCTGTTCCAGGTTGCTTTCGCCGAGCTTGGCTTCTTGCAGATTGGCGTCGCGCAGGTCGGCGCCCTTGAGGTCGGCCTTGCTCAGCCAGGCCATTTCCAGGTCGGCGGCTTGCAGATTGGCATCGTGCAGCCGTGCGCCGGATAAGCGAGCGAACTGCAGATAGGCGGCGCTCAGGTCGGCACGCTGGAGTTGTGCGCCTTGGGCAAACAGCCCCCAGCCCTGGATGGCCTTGAGCGTCGCACCGGTGAAGTCGGCCAGGCGCAGGTTGCTTTGCTGCAGACTGGCACGGGTCAGGTTGGCGCCCTGCAGTCGGGCGCGTTCCAGATTCGCCAGGTCCAGCCTCGCATGCCGCAGGTCGGCATCCCGTAGGTCGGCCCCGCTGAGGTTCATCTTGCGCAGGTCCTGGTTGGCCAGCCGGGCACCGCGCAGGTCGGCACCGGGGCATTGGCTGGATTCGGCGATGGTGCAGCCGTTGATGATGAGTGGGTTGTCGTCGGCGTAGGCTTGGACGGCGATCAGCAAGCAGGCGAACGTTAAACATTTCATGGCAAGAGCCTCGGTCAAACCGTGGGAGCGAACCTGCTCGCGATAGCGGGGGATCAGTCGGCATCGGTGTTGGCTGACAGTGCGCTATCGCGAGCAGGGCTCGCTCCCACAAGGGGATCGGGGGTGTGGCTCCGATTCGCGGTGCATCGGAGCGCTGTCGAAACGGGTTATTTTTGCGCCGTCGCCTTATCCCAACTCGGAATCTTGAACACCCAGAACGACCCGCCCTGGGCCACCGGCTTGGTCAATTCGGCCATGTCGCCGCCCCACAGTGGTACGGCGCCGCCATAGCCGACGGTAACGCCGATGTACTGTTCGCCATCCTGCTCCCAGGTGATGGGCGGGGAGACGATGCCGCTGCCGGTCTGGAATTTCCACAGCTCCTGGCCGGTTTTGGCGTCGAAGGCCTTGAAGAAACCGTCCCCGGTGCCGGTGAACACCAGGTTGCCCTTGGTGGCGAGCACGCCGGCCCACAGCGGCAACGGTTCCTTGTGTTCCCAGACGACCTTGCCCGTGGTGGGGTTCATCGCCCGCAGGCTGCCGACGTGATCGTCATACATGCGCTTGATGCGAAAACCCATGCCCAGGTAGGCCGAGCCCTTTTTGTAGTTCACTTCCTCGGTCCAGTACTCCTCCTTCCATTGGTTGCCGGGGACGTAGAACAGCCCGGTGTCCTGGCTGTAGGCCATGGGGTTCCAGTTCTTGCCGCCCAGGAACGGCGGCGATACTTCCACCGGCTTGCCCTTGGTTTCGCCGGGCAACGGCTTGGCCGGGCGCTGGCCGGGATTTTCCACGGGGCGGCCGGTCTTGAGGTCGATGTGGCTGGCCCAGGTAATGTTGTCGACAAAGGGAAAGGCGTTCTGCAGCTTGCCATTGTTGCGATCCACGACATAGAAGAAGCCGTTGCGGTCGGCATGAGCGGTGGCCTTGATCACCTTGCCGTCCTTGTCCTTGTAGTCGAACAGCACCAGCTCGTTGTTACCGGAAAAATCCCAGGCATCGTTGGGCGTGTGCTGGTAGAACCATTTCACCTCGCCAGTGCTGGGATCGACCCCCACCTGGCCGGAAGTGTAAAGGCTGTCGTAATCGCGAGGATTGCCGTCCTTGGCCGTGCGGGCCCAGGTATTCCAGGGACCGGGGTTGCCCGCGCCGACGATGATGGTGTTGGTCTCGGGGTCGAAACTGGCGCTCTGCCAGGGCGCGCCACCGCCGTGGCTCCAGGCCTCGACCTTGCCGGTTTCGGTGGTCTTGTCGTCGGGCCAGGAGGGCGCCTTGACGTCGCCGGTCGGGGTGCTGTCCTTGCCGTTGAGGCGGCCCATGTGGCCTTCGACGAAGGGCCGCATCCAGACCTCTTCACCCGTGTCGGGGTCGCGGGCGAACAACTGCCCGACCACGCCGAACTCATCACCGGAGCTGCCGTGGATCAGCAGCACCTTGCCGCTGCTCTTGTCCTTGATCAGCACCGGGGCGCCGGTCATGGTGTAGCCTGCCGCATGGTCGCCGAACTTCTTGTTCCACACCACCTTGCCGGTGTTTTTATCCAGGGCGACCACCCGTGCGTCCAGCGTGCCGAAGTAGATTTTGTCGCCATAGATGGCCGCCCCGCGGTTGACCACGTCGCAGCACGGGCGAATGTTGTCGGGCAGCCGGTGGTTGTAGGTCCACAGGCGCTTGCCGGTCCTGGCGTCGAGGGCGAACACCCGGGAGTACGAGCCGGTGACGTACACCACGCCGTCGCTGACGATGGCCTGGGACTCCTGGCCACGCTGCTTTTCGTCGCCGAACGAATAGGACCAGGCAGGGGTGAGCTTGAAGACGTTCTTATCGTTGACCTGGGCCAGCGGGCTCCAGCGTTGGGCGTTGGTGCCCATGCCGTATTGCAGCACGTCCTGGGTGGTCAGGTGGTCGTTGGCGATGTCTTCCCAGCTGACGGCAGCGCTGGCCAGGGAGCTGAACGACAAGCTGCCGGCCAGCAACAGGGCGGCGCTCAGGGCACAGAGGGCGGGTGGGTTTTTTATTGTCATGGTGGGCATTCCCAGTGAGGTTTTGGCCTGACTAGGTTGGGTCGCGCCGGCGCCTGGCCGATACGGAAAAAATCCCGCCCTTGCCGGGAAGTCTTCCCGAACCGCCAGTCTTTGCGACCTGCGTCGGAGGGCTTGCTACCAAGGAACTAGGACCCGCGCACCAAAGCAGCATTCGGCTGGCGCGACACGGTTCCTAAGATGACGGCACGGCCTCTGCGAAGAGGTCTTGCGTGTAATCCAGAGGGCATAACAATGACAACAAAACGCAACGCCATCATCGCTACCGCATTGCTGATGGGGCTGACCGGCGCAGGCCCCGCATGGGCCCATGGCAACGTAGTGCCCCAGGCAGTGGAAACCAAGGGCTTGACCCCCATCAAGGACACCAACCTGCCATTGGACGCCGACGGTTGGGCCTCCCAGAACCCCTATCGCAATTCTCCCGAACGGGACAAGGCCGTGGAAATCGGCGCCTCGGCGTATAACCAGAACTGTGCCGCGTGCCATGGCCTGGAAGCCAAGTCCGGCGGGATCGCACCCGACCTGCGCATGCTCGATGCCGCCGAAGCCGGTGACGAATGGTTCGTCGAACGCGTGCGTCACGGCGCCGTACGCGACGGTCGGGTCTACATGCCGAAAATGGCCGACTACCTGAGCCAGGAAGCCTTGTGGGCGGTGCGCACTTATCTCGACAGCGTGCACGTCGAGGAGTGACCGCCATGCGCCTGTTCGCGTGGGTGATTTGCAGCCTGCTGCTGTACGGCCAGGCGGTGCAGGCGCAGGTGCGCAGCTACGATCAGATGATCGCCGCCGGTGAGTTGAAAGTGGCGGTCTACAAGGACTTCGCGCCCTACAGCTTCGAAGACAACGGCCAGCCCAGGGGCGTCGATGTGGAACTGGCCCAAGCCTTGGCCAAGGCAATGGGCGTACGCCTGAAACTGATCTGGGCGCCCCCCGGCGAGAAGCTCGATGACGACCTGCGCGATTACATCTGGCGCAGCAGCCCGCTGCACGACCGGCAATTGGCCGACCTGATGATGCGCGTGCCTTACGATCACGACTACGTGCAAAGGCGCAACGACATCGGCGAGTTGGAAAATGCCCAGGTGGTGATGTTCGGACCCTATCAGCAAGAGTGCTGGCAGGTGGCGTATGACCGTCGGCGACTGGATTCGGTGGGCAGCGTCGCAGTGTTCCAGCAGCACCCCATCGGCGTCGAAGTCGACAGCGTGCCGTCGTTCTACCTGACGTCGGTGTTCAACGGCATGCTCAGCGCCAGGACCCACCATTACCCCAGTGTCAGCCAGGCGTTCAAGGCAATGCAGGCCGGGAACGTCGACGCGGTCATGGCCATGCGCGGGGAGGTGGACTGGCAGGTGCACGAAGCAGGCGACCCGCAACTGGCCCTGGCGGACAACGCCTACCCGAACATGGGCAAGCAGCGCTGGGAAATCGGCATGGCGGTGCATGAAAGCAACCGGCAACTGGCCTATGCGGTGGAGGAGGCGCTGGAAAGCTTGATCCGCGACGGCAGCTTGAAAAATCTCTACGCCCATTACGGGCTGCGCTACGAAGTGCCCGAGATGTATCAATAGGAGCACAGGGATGAAAGGGCTCGCGTGTTGGCTGCTGGCGTGCAGCTTGTCGACGATGGCGACGGCTGCGGTGGAGCCGGGAACGGATCCGGTGCCTTCGGTGATGTGGACGTTCTACCACAAGCAACTGTTGGCTGACGCACCGTTCGTGTTCGATGACCGGGTCCGACTGGTGGCGCCGCCCTTCGCCGAAGACGCGCGCCAGGTGCCGTTGGAAATCGATGCCCGTGCCTTCGCCGGTGATGTGGTGCGGGTACTGGCCTGGGCCGAGCTGAACCCCTTGCCGAAAATCGTCGATTTTCAACCGGGGGATCGTGTACTGCCCTGGCTGTCGATCCGTATCCGCATCGAACAGGCCACCCCGTTACGTGCCGCCGTACAAACCCGCGACGGGCTTTGGCATGTCGGTTCGACTGTGATCGACGCGGCCGGAGGTGGTTGCACCGCGCCCAGTGTGGTGCGCACCCAGCCGGGCTGGGAGGAGCACCTGGGTGAAGTGCTCGGCGCGCGCTATCCGCGGGGCGACACCAGTCGACTGCGCCTGCAGGTGGCCCATCCAATGGACAACGGCCTGGTGAGCGGCATCCCGGAGTTTTTCCTCAACGAGGCCCGGCTGTTGGATGCCGACGGCGGGGTGTTGGCGCGGCTGGAGCTATTCCCGGCGGTCAGCGAAAACCCCAACCTGGGTTTCGACATCCAGGGCCTCGGACAAACCCGTCTGTTGCTGCGCGATAACAGTGGCAACGCGTTCGAGGCGGCCATTCCCTGACCACAAGGAGCGTCCCATGCGCTGGTTGCTGCTGATCTTCATTAGCCTCAGTGGAGCGGCCTGGGCCGGGGCGGACTATGCCCTCAAGCCCCGGCAGATCGCCGAGGATACCTGGCTGCTGGAGGGCAGCACCGAGAACTTCGCCAAGGCCAACGGCGGTAACATCGTCAACACCGGTTTCATCGTCACCGAGGCTGGCGTCGTGGTGATCGATACCGGACCCTCGAAACGCTATGGCGAGGCTTTTCGCCAGGCCATCGCGACGACCACGGACAAATCGGTGATCCGCGTCCTGCTGACGCATCATCACCCCGACCATGTCCTGGGTAATCAGGCCTTCAACGATGTGCCCATCGGTGCCTTGGCGGGCACCACGGACCTGCTGAAACAGCAGGGCGAGGCCATGGCCGAGAACATGTACCGACTGGTCGGCGACTGGATGCGCGGTACCGAGGTGGTGTTGCCCACCCAGGTGGTGGAGCCCGGCACGCTGACGGTGGGCGATCATTCGCTGCGCCTGCTGCAACTGGCCGGGCACACCGGCGCCGACCTGGCGGTCCTGGACGAAACCACCGGCGTGCTGTTCGCTGGCGACCTGGTGTTCTACGAGCGGGCCCTGACCACCCCCAACAGTCCGGGACTCGATGTATGGCTCCGGGACCTGGACACCTTGCAGGGCTTGCCCTGGAAACTCATCGTGCCTGGCCACGGCCCGTTGGCAAGCGATGCCTCGCCCTTCGCACAAATGCGCGATTACCTGGGCTGGCTCGATCAACTGATGCGCGACGGCGCGGCCCGTGGCGACGACATGGCCGAGATGATTCGCAGCCCCATCCCCGAGCGATTTGCCGGGATCAGCCTGAGTCGTTATGAGCTGATTCGCAGTGTCAGCCATCTTTATCCGCGCTATGAGCGGGCGGGGATGAGGCGGGTGGATACCCCATAGCCACAGGTCTTGCGGCGACCCTCACCTGTACCAAGGAACTAGAAAACTCAATACAGCGGGCAATTGTTGGTAGCGGCCCCGCGCCCAAGAATCTGCGGCAGACCGGGAAAATTTCCCGGGTATAACAATAACCGCAGAGGTAGCCGTCATGACTCATCCCGCACGTCGCCAACCCTTCGCCGTGAGCCTGCTGCTCAGTGCCATGCTGCTGTCCGGTTCGGCACTGGCCGCCGTGACCGATCAGGAAATTCTCCTGGACCCGAAGAATCCGCAGCAGGTCGTGACCAACGGCCTGGGCGTTCAGGGTCAGCGCTACAGCCCGCTCGATACCCTCAACGTCAATAACGTCAAGGACCTGCGTCCGGTCTGGGCGTTTTCCTTCGGCGGCGAGAAACAGCGCGGCCAGCAAGCCCAGCCGATGATCAAGGACGGGGTAATGTACCTGACCGGCTCCTATTCGCGGGTGTTCGCGGTGGATGCTCGCACCGGCAAGAAACTGTGGCAGTACGATGCGCGCCTGCCCGATGACATCCGTCCCTGCTGCGACGTGATCAACCGTGGCGTGGCGCTGTATGGCGACCTGGTGTACTTCGGCACCCTCGACGCCAAGCTGGTGGCCCTGAACAAAGACACCGGCAAGGTGGTGTGGAGCAAGAAAGTGGCCGACCACAAGGAAGGCTATTCCATCAGTGCCGCCCCCATCGTCGTTAACGGCAAGCTGATCACCGGCGTAGCGGGCGGCGAATTCGGCGTGGTAGGCCAGATCAGCGCCTTCGACCCGAAGAACGGTGAGCTGCTGTGGACCCGTCCGACCGTGGAAGGGCACATGGGCTACGTCTACAAGGACGGCAAGGCGATCGAGAACGGCATCTCCGGTGGCGAGGCCGGCAAGACCTGGCCGGGTGATCTCTGGAAAACCGGCGGCGCTGCGCCGTGGCTGGGCGGCTACTACGATCCGGAAACCAACCTGCTGCTGTTCGGCACCGGCAACCCGGCTCCGTGGAACTCCCACTTGCGTCCTGGCGACAACCTCTATTCCTCGTCGCGCCTGGCCCTGAACCCGGACGACGGCAGCATCAAATGGCACTTCCAGAGCACACCGCACGACGGCTGGGACTATGACGGCGTCAACGAGCTGATCTCGTTCAACTACAAGGAGGGCGGCAAGGACATCAAGGCCGCGGCCACCGCCGACCGCAACGGCTTCTTCTACGTGCTGGACCGTACCAACGGCAAGTTCATCCGCGGCTTCCCCTTCGTCGACAAGATCACCTGGGCCAGCGGGCTGGACAAGGAGGGGCGGCCGATCTACAACGAGGCCAGCCGTCCGGGCGCGCCGGGCAGCGAAGCGAAGGGCAGCTCGGTGTTCGTGGCGCCGGCCTTCCTCGGTGCGAAGAACTGGATGCCCATGGCCTACAACCAGGACACCGGGTTGTTCTACGTACCGTCCAACGAGTGGGGCATGGATATCTGGAACGAGGGCATCGCCTACAAGAAAGGCGCGGCGTTCCTCGGCGCCGGGTTCACCATCAAGCCGCTGAACGAGGATTACATCGGCGTGCTGCGGGCCATCGATCCCAAGACTGGCAAGGAAGTGTGGCGGCACAAGAACTTCGCGCCGCTGTGGGGCGGGGTGCTGACCACCAAGGGCAACCTGGTATTCACTGGTACGCCTGAGGGCTTCCTGCAGGCCTTCAACGCCAAGACCGGGGAAAAGATCTGGGAATTCCAGACCGGTTCCGGCGTGCTCGGTTCGCCCATCACCTGGGAAATGGATGGGGAGCAGTATGTCTCCGTGGTGTCCGGTTGGGGCGGCGCGGTGCCGCTGTGGGGCGGCGAAGTGGCCAAGCGGGTGAAGGATTTCAACCAGGGCGGGATGCTTTGGACCTTCAAGTTGCCGAAGGACCTCGTCGCCAAGCGCTGAGTTGACACAGCGCCGCGCGTTGTCCTTGTGGCGAGGGGATTTATCCCCGCTCGAGTGCGCAGCGCTCGCCGATTTTGGGCCGCTTCGCGGCCCAGCGGGGATGAATCCCCTCGCCACAGAAAATTTCATGCGTTGCTGAATTCTGCGTTCAACAGCAAAAAACTACGACCAAATAACGAGAGCCCCACTGCCAACGACGCATTCGTCCGCCGCACGGGGCTCTCTACCATCGGCCTATCGTCTGTCCCGTGACAGGCATCGACCAGGCAGAGGCCCAATCATGATCTACGCACAACCCGGAACCCCAGGCGCCGTCGTTTCCTTCAAACCGCGCTATGGCAACTTCATCGGCGGCGAGTTCGTCGCGCCGGTCCACGGGGAATATTTCACCAACACATCGCCGGTCAACGGCGAAGTGATCGCCGAATTCCCGCGCTCCAGCGCCGCCGACATCGACAAGGCACTCGACGCAGCCCATGCCGCCGCCGACGCGTGGGGCAAGACTTCGGTCCAGGACCGCGCCCTGGTGTTGCTCAAGATTGCCGACCGCATCGAGCAGAACCTGGAAGTGCTTGCGGTCAGCGAAACCTGGGACAACGGCAAGGCCGTACGGGAAACCCTCAACGCCGACGTGCCGCTGGCGGCTGATCACTTCCGCTACTTCGCCGGTTGCATCCGGGCGCAGGAGGGCGGGGCGGCCGAGATCAACGAGTTGACCACGGCTTATCACTTCCACGAGCCGCTGGGCGTGGTCGGGCAGATCATCCCGTGGAACTTCCCGCTGTTGATGGCCGCCTGGAAGCTCGCACCGGCCCTGGCCGCCGGCAATTGCATCGTGCTCAAGCCGGCGGAGCAGACGCCACTGTCGATCATGGTCTTTGTCGAATTGATCGCCGACCTGCTGCCGGCCGGTGTGTTGAACATTGTTCATGGTTTCGGCCGCGAAGCAGGCGAAGCCCTCGCCACCAGCAAGCGCATTGCCAAGATCGCCTTCACCGGCTCCACCCCGGTGGGCTCGCACATCATGAAATGCGCGGCGGAGAACATCATTCCGTCCACCGTGGAACTGGGCGGCAAGTCGCCGAACATCTTCTTCGAAGACATCATGCAGGCCGAGCCAGCCTTCATCGAGAAGGCCGCCGAGGGCCTGGTGCTGGCGTTCTTCAACCAGGGCGAGGTGTGCACCTGCCCGTCGCGGGCATTGGTGCAGGAGTCGATCTATGCGCCGTTCATGGCCGAGGTCATGAAGAAAATCACCAAAATCAAACGCGGCAACCCGCTGGACACCGACACCATGGTCGGCGCCCAGGCGTCCGAGCAGCAATACGACAAGATCCTTTCGTACCTGGACATCGCCAGGGAAGAGGGCGCGGAACTGCTCACCGGCGGCGCGGCCGAGCGCCTGGAAGGCGACCTGTCGGGCGGATATTACATCCAGCCGACGCTGCTCAAGGGTCACAACAAGATGCGCGTGTTCCAGGAGGAGATCTTCGGCCCGGTGGTGGGCGTGACCACCTTCAAGGACGAAGCCGAAGCCCTGGCGATTGCCAACGACAGCGAGTTCGGCCTTGGCGCCGGCCTCTGGACTCGCGACATCAACCGCGCCTACCGCATGGGCCGGGCGATCAAGGCCGGTCGCGTCTGGACCAACTGCTACCACCTGTACCCGGCCCACGCCGCGTTCGGTGGCTACAAGAAGTCCGGCGTCGGCCGCGAAACCCACAAGATGATGCTCGACCACTACCAGCAGACCAAGAACCTGCTGGTGAGCTACGACATCAACCCGTTGGGTTTCTTCTAAACTGAAGCCACCCCAAATCCCTGTGGGAGCGAGCCTGCTCGCGATGAGGCCGGAGCCGTCAGCACTGAGTTGACTGATCCACCGCTATCGCGAGCAGGCTCGCCCACATGGGCAATGCGTAGTACCCCTACCAACGCACCCCACCCACCGCTTCGAAAGTAGCATTCGAACCCCGTGCTCCCCGTGCATTAATGACCTTGCCGGAATGGCCCGGCACAAGAAGAGGAAAGACCCATGTGGACTAAACCTGCCTACACCGACCTGCGAATCGGCTTCGAAGTGACCATGTACTTCGCCAACCGGTGAGTACCGGCCCGGCCTGTCCCTCTCAGGCCGGGCTACCCATTGGTCTGATTGCAATCACGCTGGGATGCTTTAGGCTCAGGGTATCCCACAATAAGAACAGGCTTACCCATGAGCCATGCACCGGAAAAGATGAGCCTCAGTCCACTGCGCAAGTTCGTATCTCCTGAAATCATGTTCGGCGCCGGTTGCCGGCACAATGTCGGCAATTACGCCAAGACGTTCGGCGCACGCAAGGTGCTGATCGTCACCGATCCCGGGGTTATCGCCGCCGGTTGGGTGGGCGATGTCGAAGCCAGTCTCCAGGCCCTCGGGATCGATTACTGCATCTACAGCGCCGTCTCGCCCAATCCCCGGGTCGAAGAAGTGATGCTCGGTGCCGAGCTGTACCGGGAAAACCACTGCGATGTCATCGTCGCGGTCGGTGGCGGCAGCCCCATGGATTGCGGCAAGGGCATCGGTATCGTCGTCGCCCACGGTCGCAACATCCTTGAATTCGAAGGCGTCGACACCCTGCACATACCCAGCCCACCGCTGATCCTGATCCCCACCACGGCCGGCACCTCCGCCGATGTGTCGCAGTTCGTGATCATTTCCAACCAGCAGGAGCGCATGAAGTTCTCCATCGTCAGCAAGGCGGCCGTGCCGGATGTGTCGCTGATCGACCCTGAAACCACCCTGAGCATGGACCCGTTCCTGTCGGCCTGTACCGGCATCGACGCGCTGGTGCACGCCATCGAGGCATTCGTATCCACCGGGCACGGGCCGCTGACCGATCCCCATGCGCTGGAGGCGATGCGCCTGATCAACAACAACCTGGTGCAGATGATCGCCAATCCGGCGGATGTCGCGTTGCGGGAAAAGATCATGCTCGGCAGCATGCAGGCCGGGCTGGCATTCTCCAACGCTATCCTCGGCGCGGTACATGCCATGTCCCACAGTCTGGGTGGTTTCCTGGACCTGCCCCATGGCCTGTGCAACGCCGTGTTGGTGGAGCACGTGGTGGCGTTCAACTACACCTCGGCGCCGGAGCGCTTCAAGGTGATTGCCGAGACGCTGGGCATCGACTGCCGTGGGCTCAACCACCGGCAGATCCGCACGCGGCTGGTGGAGCACCTGATCGCGCTCAAGCACACCATAGGCTTCCATGAGACCCTGGGACTGCATGGGGTGAGTACCTCGGACATTCCGTTCCTGTCCCAGCACGCCATGGATGACCCGTGCATCCTCACCAATCCTCGGGAGTCGAGCCAGCGGGATGTCGAGGTCGTCTATGGCGAAGCCCTCTGACGACCAGCAAAAGGCCCTGGCGGGGCTGCTGGGGCTGGGCAACCATTCGACGCGCAAGAGCCATTACCCTGAACTGGCGGCACGCCTCGAGGAGCTGGAGCAGGCCAAGCATCGCCTGCAGCAGCTCAACGACCAGCTGGAACAACGGGTGGCCGAACGCACCGATGAACTGCTGGAGGCCAACCACAACCTGCAGCAGCAGATCGCCCAGCGCAAGCGCGTGGAGCAACAGTTGCGCGATGCCCGGGACGCCGCCCAGGCCGCCAATCGCAGCAAGGACAAATACCTCGCCGCCGCCAGCCATGACCTGCTGCAACCGCTGAACGCCGCACGCCTGTTGATCGCCACATTGCGCGAGCGTCCGCTGCCGGCCTCCGAACATGTGCTGGTGGAGCGGACTCACCAGGCGCTGGAAGGGGCCGAGGACCTGCTCACCGACTTGCTGGATATTTCCCGGTTGGACCAGGCGGCGGTTCGCCCGGACCTGGCGTCGTATCGTCTGGATGAGCTGCTGGCACCGCTGGTTTCGGAGTTTCAGTCGGTGGCCGGCGCAGCCGGACTGGAGCTGCGGGTGCGCTTTGTCGACGAAGCGGTGTTGACCGATCTGCGGCTGATGACGCGCATCCTGCGCAACCTGCTCAGCAATGCCTGCCGTTATACCCATCAGGGCGGCATTCTCCTGGCTGCCCGGCGCAGAGGCGCTCGGGTGAGCGTGGAGGTCTGGGACACGGGGCGCGGAATTGCCGCCGATTGCCTGGAATCGATCTTTCTCGAATTCAACCAACTCGATGTGGGCAGGGCGGCTGACCGCAAAGGGGTAGGGCTTGGGCTGGCCATCGTGGAGCGTATCGCCCATATCCTTGGTTATCGCATCCAGGTACGTTCCCGACCCGGCCGTGGTTCGGTGTTCAGCATCGAGGTGCCATTGTCCGATGACAAGCCATTGCCCGTGTCGCAAGTGCCAGTCCAGGCGGTGGCCGGTAACCCGTTGCCGGGACGCCGGCTGCTGGTGATCGACAATGAGCTGAGTATTCTGCAAAGCATGGCCGCGCTGCTGGAGCAGTGGGGCTGTGAAGTGCTGACGGCCACTGATGAAGCGGCCGCGCTGGATGTGTTGCAGGGCCAGGCACCGGAACTGGTGCTGGCGGACTTTCATCTGGACCATGGCGTGGTCGGGTGCGAAGTGGTCAAGCACTTGCGCGAGCATTTCCAGCAGCCGATACCGGCGGTCATCATCACCGCCGACCGCAGCGACCAGTGCCGTCGCGCCTTGCGCAAGCTGAACGCGCCGTTGCTCAACAAACCGGTCAAGCCTGGCAAGTTGCGTGCGGTGCTGAGTCAGTTGCTCGCGTGACCCCTATGGTTTCACTTGGGACGCCTACCCCTTGTGGGACACCCACCCCTTGTGGAAGTCCCACAAGGGGTTGTCTTTTAGACTGTTTCGCGTGCCACCTGGGGGCGTTTATCGACGACCTTTGCGAGTGACTGGTCAAACCGGTCCAGGACCATGTCGACTTCATTCTCGGTGATGGTCAGCGGCGGCAGAAACCTGAGCACCGCGCCGTGGCGCCCTCCGGTTTCCATCATCAAGCCATTGTCGAAGCAATTGAGCTTGATGGCGTGGGCCAGGACCCCGTCGGCCTGGCCGGCGCGTTGCTGGACCGGTGGTTTGGTAATTTCGACGCCAATCATCAAGCCACGACCGCGGATGTCGCCGATGAAGGGGTAACGCTGGGCGATCTCCCGGAGGCCGCGCTGCAACCGCTCGCCCATCCGGGCGGCATTGGCGACCAGGTTGTCCTTGCTGATCTGGCGCATGGTCGCGGCGCCCGCGACCATGGCCACCTGGTTGCCGCGGAAGGTGCCTGCATGCATGCCAGGGCCCCAGGTATCCAGGTGTTCGGCATACACGACGACCGCCAGGGGATAGCCACCGCCAATGGCCTTGGACAGCACCAGGATGTCGGGTACGACCCCGGCGTGTTCGATGGCGAAGGTGCTGCCGGTGCGTCCCAGTCCGGTCTGGACTTCATCGACGATCAGCAGGATGTCCTGCTCCAGGGTGATTTCTCTCAACGCTCTCAGCCAGTTGGCCGAGGCGGGGATGCAGCCCCCTTCGCCTTGCACCACTTCGACGATGACCGCCGCCGGTTTGGCGACACCGCCTTCAGGATCCGACAGGACCGTGCGGATGTAGTCGATGGACAATTGCTCGGTGTGTTCGCCATCGGTGCCGAACGGGCAGCGGAACCGATAGGGAAACGGCAGGAAGTGAGTGCCCTGGGCAATCAGGCCGTCCCCGGTCTTCGGCGACAGCTTGCCCATCGCGGACAACGCCCCGGCGGTCATCCCGTGGTACCCGCCGTGGAAGGCCATCAACGGCGAGCGCCGGGTGTAATGGCGCGCCAGCTTGATGGCGGCTTCCACGGCGTCCGAACCGCTGGGACCACAGAACAGGATCTTGCTGGTGTCGCGCATCCTGGCCGGCAGCATCGAGAACAGTTCCTGCACGAAGGCATGCTTGGCCGGTGTGGCCAGGTCGAGCGCCTGCTGCAGGTGATCGCTGCCGAGAAACGCCATCACGGCATCTCGTACCTCGGGAGGGTTATGCCCGAGGGCCAGGGTGCCGGCGTTCGACAGGCAATCGAGGAATTCCTGCCCGCTGGCATCCCGGATACGCATCCCCTTGCCGCTGACAAATAGCCGCTGGAAAGTCTGCGCATAGGTTCGCGCATTGGACTCGACGCTTTCGAGGTAAGTGAGTGCTTCCATATTCGATCATCCATTGGCTATGGAAAGGGAGCCGGACAGGGAACATGCGGCCCTTGTTTTCAGGTCGAGGCATTTCAGCAGCCCCCCGGATTTATCGCGAGTTTTCTTGCCGGGACCTGTCCCCGTTTCCCACGCCAGACACACCAGCGGGCCCAAGGTTAAATAACCACCGTTGTCGATCTGCCATATCCCGAGCCGCACTGGCCATTGGTTCATCCGCGCCAGGTCCAAGAGAACCCTATGCCTGCCTTGAAGCCCCCAGGAAACATGCTGCTGGTGACACTGTGTGCGGTGTTGCTGGGCGGCTGTGTATTGGGGCCCGACTACCGGGTGCCGACCGTTCCGGTTGCCGCGAAGTGGCAGGCGCCGCTTCCACACGGCGCGTCGGTGGCGGCCCTGGCCGACTGGTGGCAGCAATTCGACGACCCGGCCCTGGCGCAGCTGTTGCGCCTGGCCGAAACCGATAGCCCGTCCATGGACCAGGCCTGGGCCAATATCGCATTGGCCCGGGCGACCGCCGACAGCGATGCGGCGGATGCCTTGCCCACCGTCGACGGTCGCTTGTCCGGCGGTCGTGGCGGGCAGCAGACCGGCTCGCAGCGCTTGGGGGGATCGGGCTCTTCCGCCGCGCTGGACGCCGCGTGGGAGATCGATCTGTTCGGCAAGTTGCGCCGCAACAACGAAGCGGCCCGGTCCCGTGTCGAGGCACGCGTGGATGACTGGCATGACGCGCGGGTGTCGCTCGCCGCCCAGGTCGGCGACTACTACGTGCAGTACCGCGGCTGCCAGAAACTGGTATTGGCTTACCGGGACCAGGCCCAGTCGCAACAGGACACGGCGCGCATCACCCGTCAGTCGTTCGGGGCCGGCTTCACCTCGTCCGCCGATGCGGCGCTGGCCGATGCCAGTGCCGCCAGTAGCGAGGCAGCCCTGGTCCAGCAGCAAAGTGAGTGCCAGGTATTGTTGAAAAGCCTGGTCGCGTTGACCGGTGGCGATGAGGAGCGGCTGTTGGCGGTGCTCGGCAAGACGCCGGCCCGACTGCCAAAACCGGCCGGGCTCGACGTGCAGCAGATTCCCGCGGACCTGTTGCGCCAGCGCCCGGATGTCGCCTCCAGCGAGCGGGAACTGGCGGCGGCAAACGCCGAGATCGGCGTGGCCCAGGCCGATCGCCTGCCCAGCTTGAGCCTCTCTGGCAGCTTCTCGGTCGGCAATACAGTAGGGCAGCGCAACCGCTCCTGGTCGCTGGGCCCGGTGTTGTCGATTCCGCTGTTCGACGGTGGCAAGCGCCGCGCGGCGGTGGAGGGCGCAAGGGCTTCTTACGACGCGGCCCTGGCAGTCTATCGCCAAACGTTGCGCACCAGCGTCATGGAGGTCGAACAGGCGCTGGTGCGCCTCGATGCGGCGCGGCGGCGGGAGTCCGACGTCGAGCGCTCCACCGCCGGGTTCCGTGAGTCGTTCGAGGCCATCGACCGTAACTGGCAGGCCGGCAGCGTCAGTCTGCTGGACCGGGAAACCGCTCGCCGTCAGGCACTGACGGCGGAAATCGAATTGATCACCTTGCAGCAGGACCAGGTTCGCTACTGGATCGCCCTGTACAAGGCCCTGGGTGGCGGGTGGCAAGCGGACCAACCGTTGGCTCGACACCCGGCATCGAATGGAGAAGGGGCGTGAGGTCGACGTTGCGTAAAATCCTGTTGGTGTCCGCCGTGCTGGCGGTGGTGGTGATCTTCATTTCCATTCGCCGTGGTGCCGAACCGGCCGTGGCCGCTCCCGTGACCAGCAGCCTGAGCGTGGAGGTGGTCCAGGCACGGCGTCAGCTGTGGCCGCAATTACTGTACGCCAGTGGGGCGTTGGCACCCTGGCAGGAGGCGGTCATCAATGCCGAGACCGGCAACCTGCGCATCGCCAGCCTTGAAGCCGACGTGGGTAGCCGGGTCAACAAGGGCCAGTTGCTGGCCACTCTGGCCTCTGATTCGGTGCTGGCCGAGGAGCGCAAGCAGGTGGCGCTTGTCGCCCAGGCGGTGGCTAATCTGGAGCAGGCCCGCTCCAACGACCGGCGCGCCAAGGTGGTCGGCCAGGGCGGGGCCTTGTCGGAGCAGCAGCGCGAAGATTACCGAATCAAAGTGGCCCTCGCCGAGGCCGACCTGGCTGGCGCCAGGGCGGAACTGCAAAGTACCCGGATCAGGTTGCGGCAGACGCGTATCGTGGCGGTGGACGATGGCATCGTTTCCGCACGCACCGCACTGCTCGGAAAAGTGGTGGCGGCCGGCGATGAGCTGTTTCGCCTGGTGCGCGACGGCCGCATCGAATGGCAAGCCGAGCTCGACGCCCGCCAACTCGCCCAGGTACAGGCCGGCCAAGTGGCGCGCCTGACCTTGCCGGGCGGGCAGAGCGTGGAAGGGCGGGTGCGGCTGGTCTCCCCGACGCTGAACACCAAGACCAGTCGGGCACTGGTCTATATCTCCCTGCCAAGCGACAGTCCCGCCCAGGCCGGCATGTACGCCAGTGGCCAGATCGAGTTGCCCGCCCGCGAAGCCCTCACGGTGCCGGACACCGCCGTCATCCTGCGTGACGGTCGTTCCTACGTGTTCACGCTCAACGACGACATGCACGTCGTCCAGAGGCCCGTGACGGTGGGCAGGCGCTTGCATCAGGCCGTGGAAATTCTTGGCGGCCTGGAGGAACCGGCCCGTATCGTGCGCGCCGGCGGGGCCTTTCTCAATGACGGGGCCAGCGTCACCGTCGTTCAATCCCAGGTTGCGCAGCCATGAATATTTCAGCCCTGTCGATCCGTTATCCGGTACCGGCCGTCATGCTGTTCATCCTGCTGACGCTCTTCGGCTTGCTGGGGTTTGGAAAACTCGCCATCCAGGATTTTCCCGACATGGACCTGCCGGTGGTGGTGATCAACGCCTCGCTGGAAGGGGCGGCTCCCGAACAGCTGGAAACGGAGGTGGCACGCAAGATCGAGGACAAGCTCACGTCGTTGCGCTTGCTCAAGCATGTGACGACCGTGATCACCGACGGCGCGGTCAACATCAGCATCACTTTCGACATCGACAAGGATGGCAACGAGGCCCTCAACGAAGTCCGCAATGCGGTCGACAGTGCCATGCCGCAACTTCCGGCCAGCCTGGACACACCCTCGGTTTCCCGCCTGACCACCAGCGCTTCGCCGCTGCTGACCTACGTCATCGACTCCGACACCCTGGACGAAGAAGCCTTGTCCTGGTTCGTCGACAACGAGCTGAGCAAGAAACTGTTATCGGTGCCGGGGGTTGCGCTGGTTTCACGAATCGGCGGTGTCGACCGGGAAATCCAGGTCAACCTCGATCCGGCCCTGATGGCCGGGCTGGGTATCCGCGTTGCCGATGTCGCGGCCCAATTGAGGGCAATGCAGAAGGACAACTCCGGCGGCCAGGGCAACCTGGGCAGCGGTCAACAGGCCATGCGGACCCTGGGTGCCATTGATGATCCGGCGGCCTTGGGCGCCATCGATATTCCCAGCGGAGACGGCCGTCTGCTGGCGTTGAATCAACTGGCGGATATTCGCGACACCCATGCCGAGCGCAGCAGCCGGGCTTTTCGCGACGGCAAACCGGTCATCGGGTTCCAGGTCACCCGGTCACTGGGCTTTTCCGACGTCGGTGTGGCGAAGGATGTGCGCATGGCCATGGCCACGTTCGTGGAGCAACACCCCAATGTGCGAATCACCGAAGCCAGTGATACGGTCCGGGCCGTTCTCGCCAATTACCACGACTCGATGAACCTGCTGTACGAGGGCATGCTGTTGGCTGTGCTGGTGGTGGGGTGGTTTTTGCGCGATTGGCGCGCCACCCTTATTGTCGCGACAGCGCTGCCACTGTCGATCATTCCCACCTTCGGGGTCATGTACCTGGCCGGGTTTACGCTCAATGCCGTGTCGCTGTTGGCGCTGGCGCTGGTCATCGGCGTGCTGGTGGATGACGCCATCGTTGAAATCGAGAACATCGCGCGGCACCTGCGGATGGGCAAGACGCCACTTCAAGCCGCCACCGAGGCGGCAGACGAAATCGGCCTGGCTGTGCTCGCGACGACGGCGACCCTGGTGGCGGTCTTTCTGCCCACGGCGTTCATGGGCGGTGTGGCTGGCAAACTGTTTCGCCAGTTCGGCGTGACCGCCTCGGTGGCCCTGTTGTTTTCGTTGCTGGTGGCCCGGGTACTCACGCCCATGATGGCCGCGTATTTCCTCAGGGCGAAAACGGACGCAACCCACGACGGCCCGTTGATGACCCGGTACCTGGGCTGGATCCATGCCAGCCTCACTCGACGCAAGACCACGATGTTCCTGGCCAGCCTGTTCTTCATCGGTGCCCTGGCGTTGGTTCCGCTGTTGCCCACCAGCTTCCTGCCGCCACAGGACGCGGGTCACAGCAACATTACGCTGGAATTGCCACCCGGCACGACGCTGGAGCAAACCACCGAAATGGCGTTGCAGGCCAGCGACAGGCTGCGTGCCATCCCGGACGTTCAGCACGTGTTCATCGCGGTAGGCACCGCCAGCAGTTCGGGAGGCGGCTCCGCCGATATCACCGGGGCTGGCGATGCGGCGTTGACGGTCGACCTGGTGCCGCGCCACCAGAGAGAGCGTAGACAAGTGGAAGTCGAGGCGCAGATGCGTGAGGCGTTGCGTACGCTGCCGGGGGTGCGAGTCAATGTTGGGGGGGATGGCAGCGGCGAGAAGCTCAACATCGTATTGGCCAGTGACGACGGCAAGCTGTTGGAGCGCACCGCAAATGCCCTTGAGCCGCAGTTGCGCGGGCTGCGCGGAATCGGGAATGTCACGTCCAGCAGCGCCCTGCAGCGGCCGGAAATCCAGATGCGCCCCGACTTCGCCCGCGCGGCGGAACTGGGTGTCACCAGCCAGGAGATCGCCGATACCTTGCGCATGGCGACCTACGGCGAGTACTCCTCGCAATTGGGCAAGATCAATCTGTCCCAGCGTCAAGTGGATGTGCGGGTGCGGATGGATACCCTGTTGCGCGATGACTTGCAGAGCATCAATCAGCTACGGGTGACCGGGCGGGACGGCCAGGTCGCCCTGGCGTCGCTGGGAGAGATCAGTCTGGGTAGCGGTCCGGCGCAGATCAGTCGGCTCGATCGCCTGCGCAATGTCACCCTTTCGATCGAGCTCAATGGGCGCAACCTGGGGGAGGTCATGGCCGAGGCGAGCCAGTTGCCGGCGATGCGCAATCTGCCGCCTGAGGTCAAACCGGTGGAGCAGGGTGAGTTGCAGCTCATGACGGAATTGTTCGGAAGTTTCAGCGTGGCCATGGCCATCGGGGTGTTTTGCATCTACGCGGTGCTGGTGCTGCTGTTCCACGACTTCCTGCAACCGGCCACGATTCTTTCGGCGCTGCCCCTCTCGTTGGGCGGGGCATTGATCGCGTTGCTGGTGTGCAACTTCAGCTTCTCCTTGCCGTCAGTCATTGGCTTGTTGATGTTGATGGGGATCGTGACCAAGAACTCCATCCTGTTGGTGGAATACGCGATCATGGCTCGCCGCGATTATGGCCTGGGGCGGTACGACGCGCTGGTCGATGCCTGCCACAAGCGCGCCCGGCCCATCCTGATGACCACTATTGCGATGGGTGCCGGTATGTTGCCGACCGCAATGGGCATGGGCGAGGACCCGAGTTTCAGGCAGCCGATGGCCGTGGTCGTCATGGGGGGCCTGCTGACGTCGACGCTGCTGAGTCTGTTGGTGGTGCCAGTGATCTTCACTTACGTGGACGATGCACTGGAATGGTTCAAGCGTCTTGCGCGGGCGATGAACAGAGAAGGTCCGGCGGCTGAGGGCGTGAGGCAATAATCATCCCCAACGCTGCTCGATTGGATTGATCGAGTCAGGGGTTGTACGAAAAATCGCCGAGCGGCGAGTTTTCGTACAAAGCCTACGGTTGGGGAGCGTTTTCAGACGGCCTGGCGAATGGGAGGGGCAGCGTTCCATTCGATACCCGGTGGCGTGGCATCCATCGAGTGCATCCAGCGGATGAGTGAACGGCGTCCGCCGATCCCCATTTTTATGGCTGCGCGTTTCAGATAGCTTTCGACTGTGTTGACTTTCAGGTTGAGTTGCTCCGCAAGTTCAGGTGCCGTGCGCCCGGCGAGTAAACCCACGCATACTTCAGTCTCGCGGGTGGAGAGGGTCAGGCCGGACAGCTGTAGTCGGTCGGCGAATCTCTGACGCAATGCTTCCATTCCGCCGTTTTCCGGACCTTCGAGGGGGAGGCTCGGGTCATGACGATGGGGTTCCGACGGAACCAGGGCAGCGACATGTTCTTCCACCATGGGCAACAAGAGGCAGGAAAAATCCTTCAGCAGGGCGTGTTCTTGTGCGGTAAAGCCCTTGGAAAAGGGTGATCGGTAGACGGACAGCACATAACGACGGCCATTTTTTCGAGTGGTCAGATGCAATTGGGTGGTTGTGTTGTGGCTGGATGGGCTGCTCGCCTGTCCGGGTTTCAACAGGCACCGGGAGAAGTTCGGTACTTTTTGCGGGGCGGCGTCTTCAAAGAGAATATCTTCGGCCAGGAAAAACGGTTTTGCGGTATGCGTCTCCATGACGGCATCGACGCAAGTGTTGTCCATGCCGACAAAACCGATACTGGAAGTGCTTGGTTCTGCAACGTGTGCAGTCCCTATCCTTTGTTCGGTGATATGCGTTGCGTCGACGGGAATTTCCGTAAGTATCAGGTCGTGCAACATGCGCGGGAAGTGGCGGCTGCCGGTACTGGCAATGACTTTGCCAACGTGCGGGAATAGTCTTTGCAGGTTCATCCTTTCTCCAATTTCATACCAGAAGTTTGTTTTATAAATGCAGCTCAGTGTGCATATGTATTTTTGCTGGAATGTTTCGGTCGGGGCGCATTTGACCGATATCGATGGATGGTTGGAGTGTGTCTGACGAACGGTTCGTCATAAGGAATGGTTCATAGAGTGTGGTGTGGGTTGCGTTCTTCCTGAGGACGCCCTCGTAAGTGGAAAGTGCGCAGGACAGTGTTCCGTAGATGATATTTTCGCCTTTCGAACCCACTGCTGTGTTATGCCTTTCCATGGTCCAGCCGGAACGCTTCAGGATTTTTTCCATCAGCGTGTCAACGACCACCTCATACAAGGCGAAGTTTTGCTGGTGAGCGAACTTCATCATCGAGAGAAAGAGCGCTGCGGTACGTGCGTCTACATAGGCATGGGTCAATTCTCCAGAGGTTGATCTGTCGGAGGAAAGTGCGAAGCGTGTGGCTTCCCAGCAAGTGCGGGGGTGGGGTCTGTTTTTGTCGCTGGGAAGAATGAAACTCAAGGCTCCGCTCAAGAGCGTCGGTTTGCTGCAAGGGCGTAACCGAACACATCCGGTCACGCGATCGTTAAGATGGGAATATATATAGATCGCGTCAGAATCATCGTATTCATCCCATTCGTAGTCCGTGCCCTGATAACTTCCTATGTCCCACTTCTTTCTATCGATAAATGCGGCTTTGCGAATGGCCAGTATTTGTTCGAGCGTTTTAGTCGGAATTGTAGAGTAGCTTTCGATACGGGTAGATACGCCGAAAAAACGATAGGTGCATGAGGAGTAGTTCATGAAAGACGTTTCGTGGCTGTCGGTGGAGCTACTGTTAACTTTGCACTAAGGCATTTCAACTGTCCTAAAGTACAGTGCGAGGATTTGTAGAGTGTATAGTCTAATTAGTTGTCGTCAGGGCGATGCGGTTGTATTCCGGGACAAAATATCCGAGTTGACAATTTAGTATTGTGTCGAGTCCAAAAAAGTACCGGCAGACAGTAGGATGTGAAAGTGTTGGTTCAAGAGGCAAGAGGGCGGATCGATATAGTTTTCCAGGGTGGACTTTTTGACGCTGACTGCTGGTGTGGCTAAGTCCCTGATATCCTGTAGGCCGAAAAATTGACACCCGCGAGAAGACGCGTTAGAGCCTGCAATGAAAGGGTCACAAGCTTATGAAAGGTTGTTTTGGAAACGTGGATGGTAGAGGAGTGGATTAATTAATGGCGGAACCGGATAGACGGCGAGCAGCGTTCACGTTGCTTTAGTGTTGTTACTCTATTGGCGAAAATTGGTCTGTTGTCATACAACTAAAAATTTGATTAGTATCGATAGACCCGAGCCGAACTGAAGAAATGAGCCATCGTGGCTCCTGGCATGGATGACCTTATGTCTTATATCGCGCTTTCACTGATGACGGTCCTGTTGGTTCCGGGCCCAACCAATTCGCTGCTTTTGCAGACAGGGATAAACCGGGGGCTGAATGCCCGCTCCATGAGATTTGTCGTTGCAGAGTGGTTGGCTTATATCATTCAGATGACGATGTGGGGCGTGTTTATCGATCTGCTGATCACCGACCACTCGTGGGTGGTCATTGCCACCAAGATTTTTGCGGTATGTTTTCTGTTCTATATTTCGTTGAAGTTGTGGTTTTCGGTCAAGGATCACCTGCCAGGCAAAACCACCGGTATCAGTGTGCCGGATCTGTTCGTGGCGACACTGACCAATCCAAAAGGGTTGTTTTTCGTTTCCTTTGTTGCTCCGGCCGGCACATTTTTGTCCTTGGGCAACTATGTGTCTTTCATGTCGTTATTCACGGCCATCATATTCCCGGTCGGATTGGTCTGGATCGCGATCGGCGCATTCTGTGGGCGTAAACTTCATGCCATTGTGTCCGGGCGCTTCTTGAGTCGGGCCATATCCCTGGTCATCGGCTTGTTTGCTTGTGGGATGCTTTTCAATATTGCATCACAAGTGGCGTTCGCTTGAGTGTGTTTTATAAAAGTTCGCCGGCATCGAGTCACTGAACCACGCCAGGTGGCTGTAGATCGATAAAAGATAAAATCAGACGAGGTTGAGTTGGACGGCCTTGATCATCGCCTGTTTGACGTTGATACAGTCCATTTTCTCGGTCATTTGCTTGGCATGAAATTTTACCGTTCGTTCGGTAATGTTCATGATCAAACCTATTTCCTTATAGTTTTTCCCCAAGGCTAACCAGCGCAGGAATTCTATTTCCCTGGGGGATAATCTCAAGTTGCTCTCGACCGTGGTTTCCACGGGGCGATATTGATTGGCAATGATGCTGAGGGCTTTGATGATGAACAGGTTCGAACGGACAATGGTGGGGAAATCAGGGTCGTTTTCTTCGGAGGACAGGTGAAGGGAACCGAATGCCCGACCGGGTTCATGGATCGGAACGGTATATCCCTGTTTGATACCGTACGAGGCTGATTGCTCGAAGATGTCCGAATGGGTGTCTATTTCTTCGGGAATTTCATCCCAGAAAAAAGGCGTTGCCGTGATGGCGGTGTTTGCCATGACGGGGTCCGTCTTGTAGAGCGACTGCTTGCGGTAGGTCTCAACCCATTCGGATGGGTAATTGCTGTAGATGGAGATCTTCGAGTTATTGAAGGGCGTCGGTTCCAGATGGACGTACGCGAATTTCTCGATACCCAATTTTGAAAATATCCAACCCAATATTTCGGTGTACTCCTCTTCGCTCACGCCCGAGATGTTGTTTTCTACCTCTTGGACCAGGTTGAACAAATGACTGGAAATGGGTTTGAACATAATAAGCGAGCCGCAATATCCGAACATAAGACGTTGACGCAGCCAAGCTCTGTACCTTTAGAGCCGGCAGATAGGGTTGAGCGAGGTCTGTTTTGATCGGGGGGGTGATATCATAGCGCCTCCTGGCATGACAGCCTGCGCCCGGGGATGGAGAGGCTATCGTTCAATTACGCGGACTGAAACGATTAACTGACCGACAGTATAGACAGCTTTTCGCATACGGCCAGTCTCGTTAAAAAAGCTTTAATGTTCAGCCCGCAAGACGTTTTTCAGGAACCCCGCCGTCCGACTTTCCTGGCATTCGGCCACCGCGCCCGGCGATCCGCATACCACGACTTTCCCACCTTGGGACCCGGCTCCCGGGCCGATGTCTATCACCCAGTCACTTTGCGCGACTACCCGCATGTCATGCTCCACCACAACCACGGTATGGCCTTCGTCCACCAGGCGATTGAGCTGGACCAGCAATCGGTCCACGTCTTGGGGATGCAACCCATTGGTCGGTTCGTCCAGCACATACAACGTGGACCCACGGGCCTTGCGCTGCAGTTCCGTCGCCAGTTTGATGCGCTGCGCTTCACCGCCGGACAGCTCCGTAGCCGGCTGGCCCAGGCGCAGGTAACCCAGTCCGATGTCCTGCAGCACCTGCAATGAACGCTTTGCCGCGGGTTGTTCGCGGAAGACTTCGAGTGCCTGGTCCACGGTCAGTTGCAGGACTTGGGCGATGTTCAGCCCTTGCCAGTTCACCCTCAGCGTCTGCGGGTTGTAGCGAGCGCCGTGGCAGGTCGGGCAGGGGGCATACACGCTGGGCATGAACAACAGTTCGACACTGACGAAGCCTTCACCTTCGCAGGTTTCGCAGCGTCCCTTGGCAACGTTGAAGGAAAATCGCCCGGCATCGAATCCCAGCGTGCGAGCCTGCTCCGTATCGGCGAATAGCTTGCGCACATGGTCGAACAGGCCGGTATAGGTGGCAAGGTTGGAGCGTGGGGTGCGGCCGATGGGTTTCTGGTCCACCTGGACCAGCCGCTTGATCGCATCGAGCCCGGCGCTGACGTACCCGCCGCTGGTTTGCCGGGGTTCGTCTTCCAGGCTCGGTTCTTCTGGTTCGGCAGTCTGGCTGGCCTGACCCAGGTGGCCGCCCACCAGGTCCAGCAGCGCCTGGCTGACGAGACTGGATTTGCCGGAACCGGAGATACCGGTCACGGCCGTAAAGCAGCCGATAGGGAAAGCCGCGCTCAGGTTGTCGAGGTTGTTGCGGGTGATGCCTTCCAGGCGTAGCCAGTCACGGGGCGTTCGAGGGCTGCGCGCAGCGAGGGTGCGTTCGGCAAACAGATAGGCCCGCGTTCGTGACTCAGGCACCTGCCCGAGGCCGGCCGGTGGACCGCTATAGAGAATCGTGCCGCCCTGTTCGCCCGCATCCGGGCCGACGTCGACGAGCCAGTCGGCGCGGCGCATGGTATCCAGGTCGTGCTCGACGACGAACACCGAATTGCCCGCGGCCTTGAGCCGTTGCAGGGCATCGAACAGGGCTTCGCTGTCGGCCGGGTGCAAGCCGGCGGACGGTTCGTCCAGTACATAGATCACACCGAACAGCTGGGAATTGAGCTGGGTGGCCAGGCGCAGGCGTTGCAGCTCGCCGGAGGACAGTGTCGGGGTGCTGCGCTCCAGGGACAGGTAGCCCAGGCCAAGATCGATCAGGGTGACGATCCGTTCCAGCAGTTCAGCGGCGATGCGTTGGGCAGCCAGGCGCTTTTCCAGGGACAGGTTGGGCGTATGGCGCGCATCCGGCCCTCCGGCGTGAGGGTTTTCGCCCCTGGCGGCACGCTGCTCGCGGGCTTCTCGGGTTTGCCGATGGCTTAAGACCGCGCCGGGTTCATCGGCCTGTTCCAGATAAGCGGGTGCGGTGACACCCTTCAGCACCTCGGCCAGCTCCAGCAACGGCAGGTGCGACAGCTCGGCGATATCCAGCCCCGCGAACGTGACCGTCAGCGCCTCGCGCTTGAGGCGTTTGCCTTCGCACACCGGGCAAGCACTGGCGCGCATGTATTGCGCCACGCGCTTGCGCATTTGGGCGCTCTGGGAATGCATGAACGTGTGCAACAGGTAACGCCGGGCACCGCTGAACGTGCCCTGATAGCTGGGTTCGAGTTTGCGCTTGAGGGCGGCGCGGGTCTGCGCCGGCGTCAGCCCGGCGTATACAGGGACGGTGGGGGTCTCCTCCGTGAAGAGAATCCAGTCACGTTGTTCTTGCGGCAGGTCGCGCCAGGGAACATCGACGTCGTAACCCAGGGTGACCAGGATGTCCCGCAGGTTCTGGCCTTGCCAGGCCATGGGCCAGGCCGCCACGGCGCGCTCGCGGATGGTCAGCGACGGATCCGGCACCATGGAGTCTTCGGTCACCTCATAGACCCGGCCCAGGCCATGGCATTCCTGGCAGGCGCCTTGTGGCGTGTTGGGCGAGAAGTCTTCGGCGTAGAGCATGGGCTGGTCGGCCGGATAGCTACCGGCGCGGGAGTAAAGCATGCGGATCAGGCTGGACAAGGTCGTGACGCTGCCCACCGAGGATCGGGCGCTGGGCGTACCGCGCTGCTGCTGCAAGGCCACGGCTGGCGGCAGGCCCTCGATGCTGTCCACATCGGGTACGCCGACCTGATCGATCAGGCGCCGAGCGTAAGGCGCGACGGATTCAAAGTAACGACGCTGGGCTTCGGCGTAGAGGGTGGAGAACGCCAGCGACGACTTGCCGGATCCCGACACGCCGGTAAACACCACCAGGGCATCGCGAGGAATATCGACATCGACATTCTTGAGGTTGTGTTCGCGGGCACCACGGACCCGGACGAGCCCGGCGTTTTCGGCCTGTGATGTGGCGGAAGCGGGGCCGGAGCGTGAGGGCATGGAGCATTCCTTGTGAGCGTCTGTTTTGGCGCGTTGAGGCTTCGGGGGCACGGCGCCCCCTGGAGAGTTGAGCCTGGTTCACAGCATTGACAAATATGCGACCGGCTTCACTCACTCTCGTGCAAAAAAAAATTTACTCCGGGCCAGAGAGATGCGAAAAGCTTCCCGGAATTTCCCAGGATACGGACCTCCCATGCCTCGATCAAAGCTGTTCACTACTCTGTTTGCCGCATTAGTGGGGGCCGCCGCGCTGTGGTACATGTGGATGATCACCAGCGCCAAGCTGGAGTGGGGCGGCGCCAGTCCGGACCCGCAACGGATAGGTGTGGTGAAGGATATCCAACAGCGGGCGATGACCCAATACTGCACGGGCGTGGTCGTGACCGGACAAAGCACCTGGCTGGTCGGTCGCCTGGAGGGGGACGCGAGTCGGTTGGCACCCGCTGCGGATGTCGTGGACCTGGACGCAGTGGTTTATGACAAACCGGCTGATGCGGGCGAAGAAGAGCCGCAAGCCCCTTTCCCGGGCTTGCTTGGACGTGACAGGGAAACTTCTTTTATTTCTCGCCTGGATGCCCAGGGACAATTCCAGCTGGTGGCCCACGTCAGCGGCGCGGCTTGCCTGATCGCCAGTCCGGACGGCGCCAGCGTATTCCTGCTGACGGGGCTTGACCGGCCTGATACCGCGAACGCCGACGACATCAACCAGACCGTGGTCTTTCGTAGCGACGATCAAGGCAAGCACTGGACCTGGTTGAGCAAGGGCTGGTTCGCCGAGGCCGATCGGTTGGCCTGGAGCCTGACCCCGTATTTCCACGGCTCTGACGAAGTCTGGGCGTGGGGTCGGCCGCGCGCTGCGGACGATGACAGCAGCGAAGCGACCTCGGGAGCCGTTTCCACCGGCGTTTTCTATTCGGCTGATCGCGGCGCCAGCAGCACGGAGATTGTCGCCTCCGAGTCGTTGCTGGTAGCTGCTGAGGCGGTGCACGAAAAGCATCCCGAAATCAATGAATGGCACACCGGCTCAGGCGAGCAGGGGGAAGTGCAGACCAACGTGCTGCAATTGGATGCCCGGCAGGCGTTCATCTGGGTGTCCCAGCGATTCTGGGCAAGCAACCCTGACGGCGCCGGCCACAACATTGCGTTCAACGTGACCACGCGGGCCCGCCTGCAACGCGAAACAGGGCGCTGGCGAGTCGTCCAGGTACAGCGTGACGACAACCTGTTTGTCTCAAAACTGGTCCAGAACGATGCCGGAAGGGTCATCGGCCTTATCGATCAGGGCAATCGAGGTCGCGACGTCGTCGCCGAACTGGACACCACCGCGCTGACCTGGCGCACCCTGAGCGAACTGCCCAGCGTGTTTGCGCCCCTGGCCTCGGAAAGCCGAGTGCGCGGGACGAATTTCTGGGTCGGGCAGAACAGCCTGTTGATCAACACCACCAGCGAACATTACCCACCGCGTTGGCTCTACTGGTGGTCGGACGCGAGCATCTCGGCCGAAGGGGTGTTTTATTCCAGGGACTGGGGCCAGTCGTGGAAACGCCTGGCCATTGCGGGCTATCTGGGCATCGTCGGTTTCCAGCCGGCGCAGGATCGGGTGATCTGGGGTAACGGCAATTGGTATGACAACAAGGATGCGGGTATTTATTCCTATGGGTTGCGTTGAGGGTCGGGCCTCCTGAATAACACTTGGCTGTGGCGAGGGGATTTATCCCAGCGGGGGCGCGAAGCGCCCCCCTGCAAGCTGAATACGGTTCAACCGGCACACCGAGGTGCCTGGATTTGAGGCTGCCAGGCAGCCCAGCGGGGATAAATCCCCTCGCCACAGGTCCAGCAGCATTGCATGGGCCGGCGTATCAGTTTTTTCGAAGTTGATTTCAATCAAGGGCCGGCGAGGGGACGGCGCCTAGCATCATCGCCACGATTGTGCCTTCAAGCCCTGGCGTCCATGACCCTTCCCTTTGTGATGCTGCACCTATCCCGCTTCTGGCTTCATGGACTGCTCGCGGTCCTGCTGAGCTTCATGAGTCTCGCCCAGGCCAAGGACTACGGCGAGATCCAGCAACAGCGCATCCACCATGTCCTGAACCAGACCGATTCGATCTCCGCGCCTGAAGGCCCCTTCAAGGTGCGCACGCTGTCCGCCGCTGGCAAGGTCCTGGGTTACGTGTTCCAGAGCCTGGATGTCGTGAACATTCCCGCCTACTCGGGCAAGCCGATCAACGTCCAGGTCATCCTTGATCCCGCCGGCGTGATCCTCGATGCCTATGTGCTCGAACACCATGAGCCGATCCTGCTGATCGGCATCGCCGAAGAAAAGCTCCATGGGTTCAGTGCGCGCTACAGCGGTATCAAGGTCAACCAGCGGGTCGTGGTGGGGCACTCCAGCGACCCGGATGCGGTGACGGTGGACGCCATAGCCGGTGCCACCGTGACGGCGATGGTGGTCAACGAAGTGATCATGCGCGCCGCCCATGACGTCGCGGTGTCCCTGGGCCTGGTCAAGGGCAATTCCGGGGTGGTCGTGGCGCCGGCCCGGGTGCGTGAAGATACCTATCAAGCCGCCGACTGGAACACGCTGGTCGGGAATGGCTCGGTGCGGCGTCTGCTATTGACCCGCGGTCAGGTGGACGCTTCCTTCAAAGGCACCGAGGCCGAGCAGGTCGAAGTGGCCAGTGCCGAGCAGGCGAACGACACCTTCATCGACCTGTACGTCACGCACCTGAACCCACCCACCATCGGTCGCAATCTGCTGGGTGAGGCGCAATATCGCACGCTGATGGCCGCGCTCAAGCCGGGCGAGCAGGCCATCGCCGTGATGGGCAGCGGGCGCTATTCGTTCAAGGGGTCGGGCTACGTACGCGGGGGCATTTTCGACCGGGTGGTGTTGCGCCAGTTCGGCGACACCATCAGCTTCCGCGACCTGGATTTCCAGCGCCTGGATGATGTGGCCCTGGACGACATGCCGGCCTTCGATGAAATGGCGATCTTCATCATCCGTGCGTCCCACCGTTTCGACCCCGGCTCACCCTGGAGCCTGGAGCTGTTGGTGCGCCGCCAGACCGGCCCCGTCAGCGGCATCTTCAGCAACTTCGAACTCGGCTACCAGCTGCCTGAACCGTATCTGGAGCGGCCGTTGCCCACGGCCGCGCAACTGGCGGCGGCCGAGGAGGCCAGCCGCCCCCTGTGGCTGACGCTCTGGTATCAGAAAAGCGTCGAGATCGTCGTGCTGGGGGTGGCCTTGCTGGTGCTCACCGTCATCCTGTTCTTCCAGGATGCGCTGGCCCGCAGGCCAAAGCTGCTGCACTGGGTCCGCCGGGGCTATTTGGTATTCACGGTGGTGTTCCTCGGCGGCTATGCCCTGGCGCAACTGTCGGTGGTCAACGTGCTGACGTTCGTCCATGCATTGTTCGAAGGCTTTCGCTGGGAGCTTTTCCTCACCGATCCGCTGATCTTCATCCTGTGGGTGTTCACCGCCGCCAGCATCCTGCTGTGGGGACGGGGCGTGTTCTGCGGTTGGCTGTGTCCGTTCGGTGCCCTGCAGGAGCTGATCAACGAACTGGCGCGCCGGTTCAGGCTGCCCCAATACGAACTACCGTTTGCCTTTCACGAGCGGCTGTGGGCGATCAAGTACATCATTTTGCTGGTGCTGTTCGGTGTCTCGCTGGAGTCCATGGCCACCGCCGAGCGGCTGGCTGAAATCGAGCCGTTCAAGACCGCCATCACCTTGAGGTTCGATCGCCAGTGGTGGTTCGTCGCGTATGCGGCGGGCCTGCTGCTGGTCAATCTGTTTACCCGCAAAGTCTACTGCCGCTACGCCTGCCCGCTGGGGGCGGCCCTGGCGATGCCGACCCGCCTGCGCTTGTTCGACTGGCTCAAGCGCCGCAAGGAATGCGGCAACCCTTGCCAGTTGTGCGCCAGGGAGTGCGAGATCCAGGCGATTCATCCCGATGGCCGGATTAACGCCAACGAATGTCACTACTGCCTCGACTGCCAGATGACCTGGCACAACGAAAACAAATGCCCGCCGCTGATCAACAAGCGCAAGAAGCGCGGCAAGGCGCCTGCAACCGATCCGCAACTGATTCCCGTGGTGCAGGTGACCCCGGCGCCTTGAGGCAGCCCATGGCCTGTGCCTTCGACCGATTCATTCTTGATGGAGCATTAGCATGAACGACAAGAAAAACGACACCACCGACGTGGCGCCAGAACCCAGGGGTGTCAGCCGACGCAGTTTCCTCGGCACGGGCGCGGTGACGGGTGCAGTATTGGCCGGCGCCACGGCGCTGGGGGCCGGGACATTCACCCGCGAGTCGTGGGCTGCGGCGGCCAAGGAAGCCAAGTCCAAGATCCACGTCGCCCCCGGTGAGCTGGACGAGTACTACGGTTTCTGGAGCGGCGGCCATCAGGGCGAGGTAAGGGTGCTGGGTGTTCCGTCGATGCGCGAGTTGATGCGCATCCCGGTGTTCAACGTCGATTCGGCCACCGGTTGGGGCCTGACCAACGAAAGCAAGCATATCCTGGGGGACAGCGCCAAATACCAGAACGGCGACTGCCACCATCCGCATATTTCCATGACCGACGGCAAATACGACGGCAAGTACCTGTTCATCAACGACAAGGCCAACTCCCGGGTCGCGCGCATTCGGCTGGACATCATGAAATGCGACAAGATCCTCACCGTGCCCAACGTCCAGGCGATCCATGGCCTGCGCCTGCAAAAGGTGCCGTATACCAAGTATGTGTTCGCCAACGCCGAGTTCGTGATCCCACACCCCAACGACGGCCGCACCTTCGACCTGCAAGACAAGAACAGCTACACGATGTTCAACGCCATCGATGCCGAGAATATGGAGATGGCGTTCCAGGTGATCGTCGATGGCAACCTGGATAACTCCGACGCCGACTACACCGGCAAATACGCCGCCAGTACCTGCTACAACTCGGAGAAGGCCTACGACCTGGGCGGCATGATGCGCAACGAGCGCGACTGGGTGGTGGTGTTCAACATCCCGCGGATCGAGGCGGCGATCAAGGCCGGCAAGTTCATCACCCTGGACGGCTCCAAGGTACCGGTGGTCGATGGTCGCAAGACCGATGGCAAGGACTCGGAATTCACCCGCTACATCCCGGTGCCGAAGAACCCCCACGGGTGCAATACCTCGTCGGACGGCAAATACTTCATCGCCAACGGCAAGCTGTCGCCCACTGTCTCGATGATCGCCATCGACCGCCTGGATGGCCTGTTCGAGGGGCGCTACAAGGATCCGCGCGAGGTGATCGTCGCCGAGCCCGAACTGGGCCTGGGACCGCTGCACACCACCTTCGATGGACGCGGCAATGCCTACACCACGTTGTTCATCGACAGCCAGGTGGTGAAGTGGAACATGGACGAGGCTATCCGCGCCTACAAGGGCGAGAAAGTCAACTACATCAAGCAGAAACTCGACGTGCAGTACCAGCCCGGCCACAACCACGCGTCGCTGACCGAGACCAGCGAGGCAGATGGCAAATGGCTGGTGGTGCTGTGCAAATTCTCCAAGGACCGTTTCCTGCCCACCGGGCCGCTGCACCCGGAGAACGACCAGTTGATCGACATCTCCGGCGACGAAATGAAACTGGTGCACGACGGCCCGGCCTTCGCCGAACCCCACGATTGCATCCTCGCCCGGCGGGACCAGATCAAGACCCAGAAAATCTGGAACCGCAACGACCCGTTCTTCGCCCCCACGGTGGAGCGCGCCAAGAAGGATGGCATCAACCTGGAGACCGACAACAAGGTCATCCGTGACGGCAACAAGGTGCGGGTCTACATGACGTCCATGGCGCCGGCCTATGGCCTGACGGAGTTCACCGTCAAGCAAGGCAACGAGGTGACGGTGACCATCACCAACATCGACCAGATCGAGGACGTGTCCCACGGTTTTGTCATGACCAACCATGGCGTGAGCATGGAGATCAGCCCTCAGCAAACCTCATCCATTACCTTCATCGCCGACAAGCCTGGCCTGCACTGGTACTACTGCAGCTGGTTCTGCCATGCCCTGCACATGGAAATGGTCGGGCGCATGCTGGTTGAAAAGGCCTGAGCCGGCCGATCAGGGAGGCTGCAATGACTGGGGACATGCGGCGATTTGCAAGCGACGCTCGGCAACCGGTCATTGCGCTGGTGCTCTGGCTGGCGTCCGGTGGCGTGCTCGCGGCGCCACAGCCGATCACTGACCTGCCTTTGCAGGCCGCCGGCGAGCTGCATTGGCGCTTGCCTGCCGGCCAGTACCTGGGCTCGTTCAGTGTCGATCAACCGATGACACTCACTTGTGAACCGGGTGCGGTGTTCCGGGGGCAGGGCGAGGGTAATGGCCTGACTATCCGGGCCCCGGATGTTCAAGTCCAGGACTGTACGTTCCTGGATTGGGGACATGACCTGACGGCCATGAATGCCGCCGTGTTCATCCAGCCTGCCGCACGAGGCGCGGTGATCAAGGGGAACCGGATGCAGGGCCAGGGCTTCGGCATCTGGGTCGACGGGGCTCGGGACGTCAGCCTGATCGACAACCTCATCCAGGGCGACCCGGGCCTGCGCTCCCAGGATCGTGGCAACGGTATTCATCTGTATGCGGTCCACGGCGCCCGGGTCATCGGCAACCAGATACGCGAAACCCGCGACGGTATTTACATCGACACCTCCAGCGGCAACCTGCTTCAGGGCAACACGCTGGAAGATCTGCGCTACGGCGTGCATTACATGTTCGCCAACGATAACCGCCTGTTGGGCAATACCACCCGGCGAACCCGTACCGGGTACGCCTTGATGCAAAGCCGCCAACTGACGGTGATCGGCAACCGCTCCGAACAGGACCAGAACTACGGGATCCTGATGAACTACATCACTTATTCGACCCTGCGCGACAACGTCGTCAGCGACGTACGCGACGGGTCCACCGGCGACACCATGATCACCGGCGCCGAGGGCAAGGGGCTGTTCATCTACAACTCCTTGTTCAACCGCATCGAAGGCAATCGCTTCGAGCGCAGTGCCCTGGGCATCCATCTGACCGCCGGTTCGGAGGACAACCGCATCGCCGGCAATGTCTTTGCCGGCAACCAGCGCCAAGTCAAGTACGTCGCCACGCGCTTGCAGGAATGGTCGGCGGATGGGCGCGGCAATTATTGGAGCGATTACCTCGGCTGGGATCGCAATGGCGATGGCCTGGGCGACGTGCCCTATGAACCCAACGACAACGTCGACCGCCTGCTGTGGCGCTACCCGCAGGTACGGCTGTTGATGAACAGTCCGGGGATCGAGCTGCTGCGTTGGGTTCAGCGGGCGTTCCCGGTGATGAAATCCCCAGGGGTAACCGATCGCCATCCGTTGATGGAGCCACCGGTCCTCGCCCCACTACGCAACAGGGCTTCGGAGGACGCATCTTGAACGTCGTCGAGATCGAAGGCGTGAGCCAGCACTACGGCGATGCCACCGTATTGCATGAATTGGACCTGGACCTGGCCCAGGGCGAGGTGCTTGGCCTGTTCGGCCACAACGGCGCGGGCAAGACCACCACCATGAAGCTGATACTCGGTTTGCTGCGGGCCAGTGAAGGCCGGGTGCGGGTGTTCGGCCGTGAGCCCAGCGACTCGACGGTGCGCCGGATGCTCGGTTACCTGCCGGAGAACGTCATGTTCTACCCGCAGTTGAGCGGCCTGGAAACCTTGCAGCATTTCGCCCGGCTCAAAGGGGCTGCGCCGGCACAGGTCGAGCGCTTGCTGGAAGAGGTCGGGCTGGCGGAGGCGGCGCGACGCAGGGTGCGGACCTACTCCAAGGGCATGCGCCAACGGTTGGGGCTGGCCCAGGCGCTGCTCGGCCAACCGCGCCTGTTGTTGCTGGACGAACCCACGGTGGGCCTGGACCCCATCGCCACCCAGGATCTCTACCAGATGCTCGACCGCCTGCGCTGGCAGGGCACCAGCATCATTCTTTGCTCCCACGTCCTGCCGGGTGTCGAGGCTCACATCAACCGTGCCGCCATCCTGACCCGAGGGCGCCTGCTGGCCCTGGGGAGCCTGGATCGGTTGCGTCGGGAGGCGGGGCTGCCGACGCTGATCCGCGCATCGGGCGTCACACGGGCCAGCCAACTGCAAGAGCACTGGCGCAGTGAAGGGCATCTGGCCCAGGGCTGGGGCGCCCAAGGCTTGCAGGTGTCCGCGCCGGACGGCAGCAAGCTGGCCTTGCTGCGCCAGTTGCTGGCGCAACACAACCCGACGGACGTCGAGGTCAAGCCGCCGTCCCTCGAGGACTTGTACCGGCATTACATGAACGGCGCGGCAACCGGGGAGACCTGTCAATGAACCCGATCTGGAACATGGCCCGCAAGGAACTCAGCGATGGCTTGCGCAACCGTTGGCTGTTGGCGATCAGTCTATTGTTCGCCGTGCTGGCAATCGGTATCGCGTGGCTGGGCGCGGCGGCGTCCGGTCAACTGGGGTTCACCTCGGTGCCGGCGACCGTGGCGAGCCTGGCGAGCCTGGCGACTTTCCTGATGCCCTTGATCGCCTTGCTGCTGGCGTATGACGCGATTGTCGGTGAGGACGAGAGCGGGACCTTGCTGCTGTTACTGACCTATCCGTTGAGTCGCGGCCAGTTGCTGCTGGGCAAGTTTGTCGGCCATGGCCTTATCCTGGCCCTGGCGACGGCGATCGGCTTCGGCTGCGCGATGCTGGCCATCGCCCTGTTGGTCGATGATGTCGAGTTGAGCCTGCTGCTCTGGGCCTTCGGCCGCTTCATGCTGTCGAGCACGCTGCTGGGCTGGGTGTTCCTGGGACTGGCCTATGTGCTGAGCAGTGTTTCGGCGGAAAAATCCACCGCCGCCGGCCTGGCGCTGGGCGTGTGGTTCTTCTTCGTGCTGGTGTTCGATTTGGTGCTGTTGGCATTGCTGGTGCTGAGCGAGGGCCGCTTCAGGCCGGACCTGTTGCCGTGGCTGCTGTTGTTCAACCCTGCCGATGTGTACCGGTTGATCAATCTGTCGGGATTCGACGCCGCCTCCAGCGGTGCCTCGGTCATGGCGCTGGGCAGCGACTTGCCGGTGTCGGGTCTGGTGCTCTGGCTTTGTCTTGGATTGTGGATGGTGGTGCCGTTGTGGTTGGCCTACCGATTATTCAACCGCCGGTGCCCGTGATTTCCGATGGGTAAGGGAGCATGCAACGATGAATAAGGTGTCTTTTAGGGCGAGTCGTTTCCTGGCCGCAATGTGGGTGTGCCTGGCGATGCTGGGATGTGAAAAGGTTTCCTCATCCTCGGGGACCGAAGCGGCCCTGGCGTTTCACCCCAATGACGAGTGCCACGTGTGCGGCATGGTAATCACTGATTTTCCCGGGCCGAAGGGGGCTGCGGTGGGGGCGGACGGCGTGAAGAAATTTTGCTCGCCAGCGGAAATGCTCGGTTGGTGGCTGCAGCCGGAGAACCATCGGGCCGACGTCAAGCTGTATGTCCACGACATGGGCCGCAGCCACTGGAACGCACCGGATGACGCCCATTTGATCGATGCGCGAACCGCCTGGTTCGTCGTTGGCAGCGGCCTCAAAGGCGCCATGGGCGTGGTGCTGGCCTCGTTCTCCGATGCTCAGGCGGCCCGCAAACTTGTCAGCGATACCGGCGGCCGGGTGCTGCGTCTGGAAGAGATTGACCAGAAGGTACTTGGACAGGCTTCGGCCATGTCGTCGATGAGCCACTGACCGGGCCCTTCCTGGATCAATGCAAGCTTGCCCACCGCCATCGCGGGCAAGCCTTGTCCTTGCGGTGTGTGTCAGTGGGACGTGCCTTCGGCGAATTCGATCTTGTTGCCGACGTTGTACTTGCCCGATGGTTTGTTCATGGGCAGGCGCTTGATTTCCTCCAGTGTCTGGCTGTCGTAGACAATCAGCGCTCCGTCGGTATCCCAGATGCTCAGCAGCAGGTGGCGGCCGTCGCGGGTGAACTCGACATGGGCGGCGGTTTTGCCAGGCATGGGGCGCAGGGTGCGGGCGATTTCCAGGGTCTGTTTGTCGATCAAGTGAATGGCATCGTTGCCAGGGGCGAAGAACACGTCGGTCCAGGCGTAGCGGGAGTTGGCGTGGCTACGCAGGAAGAAGCCCGGCCCGAGGGTAGGGATCTGCTTGATGACTTTCCAGGTATCGAAGTCGATCACCGACACCAGTCCCTTGCTGATGTTGGGCGTGGCGAACAGCCAATGCCCATCGCGCTTCCAATAGGTTCCCGAACCCAGGTGCGGCATGCCCGGCAGGGCGATGTCGGTCACGACATGGCCGTTATCGAGGTCGATGACCTGGCCACCCTGGGCCTTGCGTGACGTGGCGAGCAACTGGCGATAATCGGGCGAGAAGGAAAAGTCATCCAGGTAGTCCTGGACTTCTATACGCCTCGGTACGAAATCCGGGTTCGGCCCGGTGGACAGCTCCCAGACCTCCTTCACATCCTTGAGGGCCACGATGAAGCTGTCGCGCGGCGGGGCGGTGTACACCGCGCTGACACGGGAGGCCTGGCCATCGCCGCCGAGGGTCTCGATGGTCTTGACCAGCGAAAGGTCGCGGGCGTCCAGCACAGCGAGGTTGCCGGGCAGGTAATTGCCCACCAGCACCCAGCGCCCGTCCTTGCTGACGGCCAGGTTGCGGGTGTTGAGTCCGGCACGTACCTCGGCGATCAGCTTGAGGTTGTGCAGGTCATACAGGCTGACCCAGCCGTCCCGGGAGGCCAGGTAGACGAAGCGCCCGTCGGGAGAAAACTTGGGCCCGCCATGCACCGCGAAGTGCGAGGCGAAGCGGGCCAGCACTTCGAAACGGTCCCCATCGACGACATCGACATGATGGTCGCCGGCTTCCACTACGACGAACAGGTTCAGCGGGTCGGCCTTGTGCTGGGGCGTGTTCGGCAAGCTGGCGAGATCCGCCAGCAGGCGGTGGCTGTGGCGGATATCGTCTTCGTTCCAGGTGGGCTCGACGGCAGGCGGGCGTTGGAGGTAGTGGGTCAGACTGTCCATCTGCGCCGCGTCCAGCACGGCGCCGAATGCCGCCATCTGGCTCGCCGGGCGGCCTTTTTCGATCACCTGGCGGATCTCGTCGGGTTTGATCCGGCTCAGGCTCTGGGGCAATAGCGCCGGTCCGGCGCCGCCGATGCGATTCACGCCATGGCATTGTTGGCAATATTGCTGGTAAGTGCGTTCGGCCAAGGCCATGTCCGGGACGCTCGCTTCGTTGCCATGGGCTGTGCCAATCCACAGCAAGGGGGCCAGCCAGCAGCGGATCATCGCGCCACCTTCGAGAGCGGCAATTGAGCTCGCGGCGGGTGCAGGCACGCCGGATGATGCAGCGGCTGGTGGGCGAACAACCCGACCACCTGACCGATCACCGTCAGCGTGGGCAGGCCGTCGCAGCCCTCCAGCGCCATGTCCGGTAACTGCGCCAGGGTCCCGCGCAGCACCTGCTGGTCGGGACGGGTGCCGTTGCAGATCAGTGCCGCCGGGGTGTCCGCCGCCAGTCCGGCGGCCATCAGCCGTGTGGCAATGGTGCCCAGGTTCGACAGCCCCATGTAGAACACCAGCGTCTGGCTGTCGTCCGCGAGGCTTTGCCAGGGCAGGTTCAAATCGCCCTCGCGTTGCAGGTGCCCGGTGATGAAGCGACAGGAGTTGACCAGGTCGCGGTGCGTCAGCGGGATACCGGCGTAGGCACTGCACCCGGCCGCGGCGGTGATGCCGGGCACCACCTGGCAATCGATGCCACGGGCCAGGAGGTATTCCAGTTCTTCGGCGCCGCGTCCGAAGATGAACGGGTCGCCACCCTTGAGCCGCACGACCCGTTGCCCCTGGTCGGCGAGATCGGCCAGCAGTTCGTTGATCTGCGGCTGTGGCAGGCTGTGGCAACCGGCGGCCTTGCCCACGTAGTGCCGGGCACAGGTCAGCGGAACCAGGCCGAGCAGTTGCGGGCTGATCAAGCGGTCATAGACCACCGCGTCGGCCTGCATCAACAGGCTCCAGGCGCGCAGGGTCAACAGGCCGGGATCACCGGGGCCGGCGCCGACCAGGGCCACTTCCCCGGGTCTGAAGGGCGATTGCAGGGCTGCGGGCAGAACGATGGGGGCAGGCATTGGGACTTCCTTGGTTCGGTAGCGGGTTCGCCGTCGGTTATCGGGCGCAGGGCATCGCAACGCTGGGGATCGCGTGCAGGCCGATTTCTTCATCAAGCAGGTGGCAGCCGGGGTCCTGGCCCCACAGGTCTCCCTCGGCCCAGGCGCGGGTGCGGGTGTTGCCGTTGCAGATCGCCAGCCAGCGGCACTGTCCACAGCGTCCCCCCACGGTTCGAGGGTGCTCGCGCAGTTTCATCAGCAGGGCATCGGAGCGCTCGAACCAGAGGGTGCGAAACGGCGTGCGCCGTACGTTGCCCACCGAGTGCTGCCACCAATACGTATCGGGATGGACCTCGCCGGTATTGTCGATATTGGCGATGCCGCAACCCGAGGCGTTGCCACCCCAGGCCCGCAGCATCTGCTCCAGGGCACCGACGTGTTGGGGCTGGTGGCGGGCGACCCATTGCAGCAGCAGGATCGCATCGGCGTCGTTGTTGCCGCTGACGAAGTCGCTGTCGCGCCCTTGCTGGATGTCGTCCCAGGCTCGCTGGAAAATCAGCGTCATGGCCTCGCGGCTCATCTGCTGATGGGCGTCGAGCTTGCGACTGCGTTTGCCCCGGCCGCTGTAATTGAGGTGCGACAGGTAGAATTTCTGCACATCGTATTCGCGCATCAAGGCCAGCAGCTGGGGCAGCTGGGCATGGTTCTGTTGGGTGAGGGTAGTGCGCAGGCCGACCCGGATCCCGTGCTCGCGGCACAGTCTGATGGCGGCCATGGAGCGGGCAAAACTGCCCTTGAGCTGGCGGAACGCATCATGGGTCGCCTCCAGGCCATCGATGCTGATGCCGACATAGTCGAACTGCGCGGCGTGGATCAGCCCGATGTTGTCCGGGGTGATCAGCGTGCCGTTGGTGGACAGGGCAACGAAGAACCCCTTGTCGCGGGCATAGGCGCTGAGCTGGAACAGGTCCTCGCGCAGCAGGGGTTCGCCGCCGGACAGGATCAGCACCCGCACGCCGGCGTCATGCAGCGAATCGATCACCTTGAGCGCCGCCGCTGTGTCCAGCTCGTCGCGGAACACGCTGTCAGCCGACGTGGCGTAGCAATGTTTGCAGGTGAGGTTGCAACGTCGCAGCAGGTTCCAGATCACCACCGGCGCCCGCAGGCTGCCCGGGGACGCGACACGCGGGGCGGGGCAATGACCTGCCAGGGCGCGCAGGTAGTGGCTGATCCTCAACATAAACGCTCCTTGTCCTCATGGGGTTAGCGCACGCCGGGTGGCAGGCGCAGGCCGGTCTTTTTCAGGATGCGGCTGCTCACCAGCATGTCGTCGGCTTCGCAAGCGTCGCCCAGCAGGTAACGCAAATGGTCGCGGTAGCGGTCGATTTCTTCACGGCTGCGGCCGTGCACCATGGCGAACAGGTTGTAGCGCCATCCGGGCCGACGCGGGCGGCGATAACAATGGCTGACGAAGGGTTGCGCCCCCAACAGCGCGCCGAGGCGTGGCATGTCGGTATCGGACACATCCCAGACCGTCATGCCGTTGTGGCGATAGCCCAGGCGGTAATGGTTGGGGACGGCGGCGATGCGGCGAATGGCGCCTTCGGCCTGCAACTGCTTGAGCAGTTCGAGGGTCGCCTCCACGTTCAGCCCCAATTGTTCCGCGAGCCAGGCCCAGGGGTCTTCCACCAGGGGCAGGCCGGCCTGGGTCAGCTCCACCAGTCGCCGCGCCGCGGGTGTCTCGTCCAGGCGCGTGGACGTTTGCAGCGCCCCATCAGACCGGGAAGTACAGGCCGACATGGTAGGTTTCCTCCTTGGGCAGGTTCAGCGGCACCAGGCCGGTAAGGCGTTCGATGCGCAGCAGGGTGTCGGTAATCGCCTGTTCGCTGGTGCAGGCGAGCACGAACCACATGTTCCAAGTGTGTTCGCGACGGTAGTTGTGTGCCACTTCGGGCATGTCCGCGAGCAGCTCGGCGATGGTGTCGAAGCGCGGTTCGGGCACTGCCAGCGCCGCCAGGGTGAAGGCGCCGCCCAGGCGATCGATGTCGAACATCGGGCCGAAGCGGGTGAGCACGCCGTCGTTGAGCAGCTCGTGCAGGCGGTCGAGCAGCTCGGTACTGCTGCTACCCAGTTCATGGGCCAAGGCCCGCCAGGGATGACGCACCAGCGGCAGGCCCAGTTGCAGGCGGTTGATCAGTTGGCGGTCCAGCTCATCCATGGAGAACGGCTCCAGCCGGTGCGGCGAAGCGTCCGCCGCATTGCTTGAACAGATGGGAGCTGAACAGCAGCTCGTGGGGGAGGTCGTCCAGCAGATGGTGTTCGAGCAGGGCCTGCACCTGGGCCTCCACGCGATCGCGCTGGCGGCCATGGATCATGCAGAACAGGTTGTATTGCCATTGGGGCAGGCGTCGCGGTCGCTGGTAGCAAAGGCTGATCCCCGGCGCTTGTCCAAGACGTCGCCCCACTTCATCGACCAAGGCGTCCGGTACATCCAGTACCAGCATGGCGTTGGCAGCGAAACCCAGGGCCCGGTGGTTGACCACCAGGCCGACGCGACGGAACAGACCTTGGTCATGCCATTGCTGCACCTGGTCGAGCACCTGTTGTTCGCTCGCGTCGATTTGCCCGGCCAGGTCGTGGAACGGGCGCGGCGTCAGGGGCAGGCCCGTCTCCAGCAGGTGACGCAGGGCCAGGGCTTGTTGCTCATTCAAGGCGTTATTCATGGGGAGCCTCCAGTGGGAAACCCAGATCAATGCGGTAAGCGGTCAGCATGGGCAGGTCCAGGGGCGTGAGGCCGGTGTCTTTTTCCAGCTCCTGGAGGATATTGTCCAGGTGGGCGCGGTTGGGACCGGTCAGGACGAACCACAGGTTGTAGCGATGTTCCCGTGCATAGTTGTGATTGACTTCGGGGTACTGGCTGACACGGTGTGCCACGTGATGCAAACGTTCGGCGGGCACCGCCAGGGCCGCCAGGGTGCTGGCGCCGGCCCGGGTATGTTCGAACACCGGGCCCACCCTCGACAGGCTGCCGGCCAGTTGCAGGTGTTGCAGGCATTCGAGCACTTGGGCCTGGGTACAACCCAGGGCGTCGGCCATGGCCCGGTAAGGTTCGGCGCACAACGGCAGGCCGTGCTGGAAGCGATCGATCAGGCGGCGGGCGAGCGAGGCGCTGGACATCTTCAATACCCCGGTTTATGCGCACGGCTGCTGAAGAAAATGCCGCTGGGGTTGAGGGCGGGCAGGGCGCCCAGGCGCTCGACCCGGTACGGATCCCAGACCTGTACCTCGCTACCATCGCGAACCGACAGCCAGACCTGGTCGCCCCGTGCGGTGAACTCCATGTGCAGCACCGCGGGTCCCGGTTTCAGGTCGGCGACGATGGCGTGGGTCTGGGTGTCGATGACCTGGACGCGGTCGTTGTCCGGGTAGGCGAAGTTGACCCACACCTGACGGCCATCCGGCCTGGCCGTGACAAACACCGGCTGGCCGGCGACGGCAATGGCGTCGACCGGTTGCCAGTTGCGGGCACTCATCACCAACACCTGGTGATGACCGATGGCGGGAACGAAAGCTTGCTGGTCGGCCAGGGCCCAACCTTCCAGGTGAGGCATCTTGTACACCGGCAGTCGGGCCTCGCCACGTCCGTAATGCCCAAGCACGCGTTTCACGCCCCGTTCCGGATGCCAGAGATCGAGTTGCGCCATGCCGTCCTCACCGAACAGCCCGGCCATGTAATAGCGGCCGTCCGGGGTGATCAACGCGTCATAGGGTTGCTGGCCGATGGCGGTGAAACGCTCGATGCGCGGCGTTGGGCCCTGGCTGAAGTCGGCGGTCCAGATTTCGCCGGTGTCGAACAGGCTGAACACGAAACGTTGTCCCGGTGCGTCCACCAGACCCACCACCCGGGAACGCTTGTGACCGTCAGGCAAGGGGGTGGCGGGAATATCGGCGATTTGCTCCAGGGTCTGGGCATCGAACACCTTGACGCCGCCGGGTTCGTAGTTGGAAACGGCGATCAGCTTGCCATCCTGGCTGATCGCGCCGCCGATGCTGTTGCCGCCCTGGATAATCCGGCGCTCGATGCGCGCGGTCAGCAGGTCGACCTTGTTCAACCCACCATCGCGGCCGAACACATAGGCGTAGCGTTGGTCGCGGGAGAACACCACCGAAGCGTGGGACAGGTCCCCCAGCCCGTCGACGCGGGCAAGGGCAGTGCGGGTGTCGCTCTCGATGATTTGCACGCTGCCGGTGGCGCGTTCCACCACCACGCCCAGGTCGCCGCTGCCGCGCAACGGGGTCTGGGTGCAGCCGCAGAGCAACAGGGCGATGGCGGTCGAGGTCAGTAAGGCGCGGATCATGAGGCTGGTTTTCCTTGCAGAAGCCGGTCCACCAGCCAGCGGATGTCGTCGGGGCCCAACAGGGCTGCCCAGCCGGGCATGGCGCTACCGGGGCGTCCCAGGGTGACGGTGGCGATGAGACTGTCGCGGGATTTGCCGGCCAGCGCCTGCGGTGTCAGCGACGGGCCGAGGCCGCCGGTCAGGTACAGGCCGTGGCAGGCGCCGCAGTCCTGGTCCAGCAAATGCTGGAGTTGAGCCTGGCGCTGGCTGTCGGGCGCGGCCAGCACCGAGGTGCAGAAGAGCAGGAGTAGGGCGCCGATCCGGTGGGCAGAGCTGTGTCGTTCCATGACGCCTCCTGATTGAGATTTTCGCGCCTCTTCAGAAAGAAGCTTTGTCTGTGAAATGGCATTATCTGTGGCGAGGGGATTTATCCCCGCTGGGTTGCGTAGCAGCCCCAAAACCTGACAGCTCGGTAGTCAGACAAACCGCGTCAACCTGCCGAGGGGCTGCTTTGCAGCCCAGCGGGGATAAATCCCCTCGCCACAGGGTTTTGTGCCTGGGTTATTTGAGGCTCAACACCCACGCCGCCAATACCTTGGCTTCCTCTTCCGTCACCGGGTTGGCCGGCATCGGCATCGGGCCCCAATTACCTTGGGTGCCTTCCTTGATGTGCTTGGCAAGCACGTCCTGTGCCCCGGGGACATTGGCGTTTTTCGCCGCGACATCCTTGAGCGCCGGGCCTACCACCTTGGTGTCAATGGAGTGGCAGGCCGCGCAGGGTTTGCTCTTGAACAGCGTCGGTCCGTCTTCGGCCAGGGCCGGTTGCAGGCTGGAGACAGCGGTCAAGGCCAGTGCGATCAGAATAGGCTTCATGGTTTTTCCTCTTATTGATGGAGCTCAATAGATGTCGTGTTGGGTGTTGTAGACGTTGAATTTGCCGGTCGGGGTGATCAGGCGCTTGTCCTTGATCACATCCTTGACCTTGAGGGTCTTGTCGTCGATCACCACCAGCGCCGATTCGTCTTCCTGACCACTCCAGACCGAGAACCAGACCTCATCGCCGGCCTTGTTGTATTCCGGCTGCACTACGCGCAGCGCGCCTTTCTTGATGCCCGCATACTCGGCAATCGGCAGCACGGTATAGCCGGCGTCGAGCTTGTCGATGTTGAACACCGCCACCGATTGGCTGAGCTTGGCATCGGGGCTGAGGGTGGTGTCGACGTACAGGTGGCGTGACTGCGGATGGGTCTTGATGAACAGCGAACCGCCGCCCTGGCCCTGGAGCGAGCCCACCTGTTTCCAGGCGTATTGCGGGTGCTTGACCGGGTCGGTGCCAATCAGCGAAACCCCGGCGTCGCCCAGGTGGCTGGTGGCCCAGACCGGTCCGTAGAGTGGGTGATTGAAGTTGGCGCCGCGTCCCGGATGCGGGGTCTTGCCGACGTCCACCAGGGCAGTGAGCTTGCGCTCCTTGGAGTCGATCACCGCGACCTTGTTGGAGTTGTTCGCCGCCGTCATGAAGTAGCGGTGGCTGCTGTCCCAACCGCCGTCATGGAGGAACGGCGCCGCGTCGATGCTGGTGATGGTGAGGTTCTTGATGTCCTGGTAGTTGACCAGCATCACCTTGCCGGTTTCCTTGACGTTGACGATGAACTCCGGCCATTCGTGGGACGCGATGATGGCGGCGACCCGTGGTTCAGGGTGGTACTGCTGGGTGTCGACGGTCATGCCGCGGGTGGACACGATCTGCCTGGGCTCCAGGGTCTCGCCATCCATGATGGTGAACTGCGGCGGCCAGTAGGAGCCGGCAATGGCGTATTTGTCTTCATAGCCCTTGAACTTGGAGGTCTCCACCGAGCGGGCTTCGATGCCCACCTTGATCTCCGCGACCTTGGTCGGTTCTTTCGGCCACAGGTCGATCATGTCGATCTTGGCGTCGCGACCGATGACCAGCAGGTAGCGTCCCGAGGCCGAGATGCGGGAAATGTGCACTGCATAACCGGTGTCGATCAGCTTGACGATCTTCTTGCTGTCGCCGTCGATCAGCGCGATCTTGCCATCGTCACGCAGCGTCACCGAGAACAGGTTTTGCAGGTTCAGGGAGTTGAGTTGCTTGCTCGGCCGGTCCTCCGGCTTGACCAGCACTTTCCAGGTCTTGAGGGTTTCGGCCATGCCCCATTCCGGTGGCGTCGGCGGGGTGTGCTGGATGAACTTGGCCATGACCGTGATCTGGTCCTTGGTCAGGGCATTGGAGGTGCCCCAGTTCGGCATGCCGGCGGCCGAGCCGTAGGTGATCAGCGCTTCCAGATAGGCCTGGCCGCGCGCCTGAGTGATGTCGGGCGTCAATGGCTTGCCGGTTGCGCCCTTGCGCAGCACGCCGTGACAGCCGGCGCAGCGCTGGAAGTAGATTTCCTTGGCCGCGTCGAAATCGGCCTGGCTCAGGTCCGGCGCGCCTTCGGTCTTGACCATGCGGGGCTGTTCCGGGGCGGCGGGTTGGTCGGCGAAGGCGTGGGGTGCAGCCAGCGCGGTACACAGCGCCGTGACACTCAAGACCCACGATTTTTTGTGGCTGATCAGCATTCCATTTCTCCTCAGGCATGACCCGCGCTGCGCTGTAATGGAGGTTCGGCGCGCAGGTTCCGGGTGCGATGCAAGGCTATTCCCTGGTCGCTGGTAACCCGCTTGACGTCGATCAAGTTTGCCCGCCGAGCGCCTTGCCAGGTTGTCGCAGGGCACCGTAGCGTGAGCGGCAATCGTATTGCTCGCGAAGGTCATTCAATGAACCCAAGTCTTTCTCTCCAGCAGCCGGACGAACCCTTCTACCAGCCCCAGGACAACGAGCCGGCGCTGTTCGAGCAGGCCTGGCGCCACGGCATGCCGGTGCTGATCAAAGGCCCGACGGGCTGCGGGAAAACCCGTTTTGTCCAACACATGGCTCACCGCCTGAAGCTGCCGCTGTACACCGTGGCGTGCCACGATGACCTGAGCGCCGCCGACCTGGTCGGTCGGCACCTGATCGGTGCCCAGGGCACCTGGTGGCAGGACGGGCCATTGACCCGGGCGGTGCGCGAGGGCGGTATCTGTTATCTGGATGAAGTGGTCGAAGCGCGTCAGGACACGGCGGTGGTATTGCACCCGCTGGCGGACGACCGTCGTCAGCTGTATCTGGAGCGCACCGGCGAAGTGCTCCAGGCGCCACCGTCCTTCATGTTGGTGGTGTCCTATAACCCCGGTTATCAGAACCTGCTCAAAGGCATGAAACCCAGCACCCGCCAACGTTTCGTGGCGATGCGCTTCGACTATCCGGCGGCGGCCGATGAAGAACGTATCGTGGCTCGCGAGGCCAACGTGGACATGGCCCTGGCGGCCCAGGTGGTACGGCTCGGACAGGCGCTGCGTCGGCTCGATCAGCATGACCTGGAGGAAGTCGCTTCCACTCGCTTGCTGATCTTCGCGGCGCGCATGATCGGCGCCGGCATGGATCCGCGCCAGGCCTGCCTGGCGTGCCTGGCCGAGCCCTTGAGTGACGACCCGCAGACGGTTGCTGCGTTGATGGATGTGGTCGATGTCCACTTCGGCTGACACCACGATCGATACCCGGCGACATCTGCCGGGTGACCTGGCGATGTGGTTTTTCATCCTCGCCGAGCTGTCGGTGTTCGCCTTGCTGATGCTGGCGTTCACGGTTGCCCAGGCATTGTATCCGCAGACCTTCAGCGAAGGCCGGCAGTGGCTGGACCGCTCCACTGGCCTGGCGATGACCCTCAGCCTGCTGACCGCCGGGTTGTTCGCGGCGCTGGCCCAGGAACAGGTGCGCCTGGACCGACCTCGCCGGGGTGCGTTGTGCTTGTGCCTGGCGCTGCTGTCGGCCAGTGGCTATGTCGCCATCAAGCTCACGGAGTATGCCCACCTCTCGGCCAGCGGCCTGGGCCTGGAACACAGCACCTTCTTCACCTTGTACTGGATTCTCACGGCGTTCCATTTCCTGCATGTGCTGCTGGGCATGGTGATCCTGGGCTGGCTGGCCGAGGGTTGCCGTCGACGTCGCTACGGGCCCCAGCGGTGCAGTGGGCTGGAGTCCGGCGTGTTGTATTGGCACATGGTGGATCTGGTGTGGGTGGTGCTGTTTCCGCTGGTCTACATCCTCGATTGAGTGAGTTCAACATGTCGACTTGCCGTGTCCTGATCGTTTGCTGGATAGCCCTGGCGATGCTCAGCGCCGGCACCGTGGCGTTGGGGCAAGCCAACGCCACCGGATGGGTCACCTTCACCTTATTGACGGTCGCCGTGGCCAAGGCCTGGGTGATCGCCGACGGCTTCATGGAACTGCGCCATGCGCCGCGCTTGTGGCGACGGTTGGTGTTGAGCTGGGCGGTGGTGCTGGCGGTCGCGATCGGAATCTTGCTCACGATCTGAACCCTGAACATAAAACCCTTGTGGCGAGGGGATTTATCCCCGCTGGGCTGCGAAGCAGCCCCAAATGTGTGTGCTTGCGCGGTGTGTCAGACCGAATGTCGGGGACCGCTTCGCGCCCCAGCGGGGATAAATCCCCTCGCCGCAGGGGAACAGCGGTGCTCCTGGAACAACCCACCAAAACCATCGGAAATTCTTGATCGCCATCAAGCGGTTCCAACCCCCTCGCTTCCTAGAATGAACACGCCAAGCAATGAGGAAGTGACCATGTCAGATACCTTCACCAAAGGCATGGCCAGGAATATTTATTTCGGGGGAAGCGTGTTCTTTTTCCTGATATTCCTGGCCTTGACCTACCACACGGAACAGACCTTTCCAGACCGCAGCAATCAGGCGCAGTTGACCGAATCGGTGATTCGCGGCAAGGGCGTCTGGGAGCGCAACAACTGCATCGGGTGCCATACGCTGCTGGGCGAGGGCGCTTACTTTGCGCCGGAGCTGGGCAACGTGGTCAACCGTCGCGGCGGCGAGGAAGCCTTCAAGCCTTTCCTCCAGGCCTGGATGAAAATGCAGCCCCTGGGCGTACCGGGACGGCGGGCCATGCCGCAATTCAACCTGAGCGAGCAGGAGGTCGACGACATTGCCGAGTTCCTCAAGTGGAGCTCGAAAATCAACACCAATGGCTGGCCGCCAAACAAGGAGGGCTGAGAGATGAGCATGGCTAACCCGCATCTGAAATTCGCCTCGCAAGCCGTCGCCAAACCGTACTTCGTGTTCGCCCTGATGCTGTTCCTGGGGCAGGTGTTGTTCGGCTTGATCATGGGGCTGCAATACGTGGTCGGCGACTTCCTGTTTCCGCTGATCCCTTTCAACGTGGCCCGCATGGTCCACACCAACCTGTTGATCGTCTGGCTGCTGTTCGGCTTCATGGGCGCGGCCTACTACCTGGTGCCGGAGGAGGCGGACCGCGAACTGCACAGCCCGAAACTGGCGCTGCTGTTGTTCTGGGTATTCGCGGCGGCCGGGGTGATGACCATCCTGGGCTACCTCTCGGTGCCCTATGCCACGCTGGCGAAAGTGACCGGAAACGACTTATTGCCGACCATGGGGCGTGAGTTCCTGGAGCAGCCGACGATCACCAAAATGGGCATTGTGGTGGTGTGCCTGGGCTTTCTCTACAACATCGGCATGACCTTGCTCAAGGGCCGCAAGACCACCGTCAGCATGGTCATGATGACCGGCTTGATCGGTCTGGCGGTGTTCTTCCTGTTCTCCTTCTACAACCCGGAAAACCTCGCCCGCGACAAGTACTACTGGTGGTGGGTGGTGCATCTTTGGGTCGAAGGCGTCTGGGAGCTGATCATGGGCGCGATGCTGGCCTTCGTGCTGATCAAGGTCACCGGCGTGGACCGCGAAGTGGTGGAAAAATGGTTGTACGTGATCATCGCCATGGCGCTGATTACCGGGATCATCGGCACCGGTCACCACTTCTTCTGGATCGGCGCGCCCGAGGTCTGGTTGTGGGTTGGCTCGATCTTCTCGGCGATGGAACCGCTGCCGTTTCTGGCGATGGTGGTATTCGCCTTCAGCATGGTGAAGAACCGCCGTCGGCAGCACCCCAACCGTGCCGCCACCTTGTGGGCCAAAGGCACTACGGTCACCGCGTTCTTCGGTGCAGGCGTCTGGGGATTCCTGCACACCCTGGCACCGGTCAACTATTACACCCACGGCTCGCAACTGACGGCGGCCCACGGCCACCTGGCGTTCTACGGCGCTTACGCGATGATCGTGATGACGCTGATCAGCTACGCCATGCCGCGTTTGCGCGGTCTGGGCGAGGCAGCGGACGAGCGTTCCCAGCGACTGGAAATCTGGGGCTTCTGGCTGATGACCCTGTCGATGGTGATGATCACCCTGTTCCTCACCGCGGCCGGCGTGGTCCAGGTATGGCTGCAACGTTGGGCGGCGGATGGCAGTGCCATGCCCTTCATGGCGACCATGGATCACTTGAAACCGTTGTTCTGGGCACGTTTGCTCAGCGGTGTCGGGTTCCTGCTGGGGTTGCTCTGCTACCTCTTGAGCTTCCGTCAACGCGGCCGTGCAGCCCAACGTGTGCCTGCCGCGGTGGTGCCGTCGTGAGTGATCGCTGACGCCGGTATCTTTGTGGTGAGAACGCTGACGTGTGGCGAGGGAGCAAGCTCTCTCGCCATATCAGCTCAGGCGGGACCGAGGAGGACAATAACCATGGCTTTCACCCTGGAGCTGGAAGAATGGGTCGGCAGTGTCTGGCACCGTTTCATCACCCGGCGTGCCAGCGCGGATTTCCCTGAAGCACGGGTGGAGCTGATCCCCCGGCAACGCGCCTTGCAAGTGCTGTTTCGCGCCACCGGCGGTGCCCGGCACCTGGGGGTGGAAGCGGTCAGTGATCGTGAACTGTTGCTGCGCCGTAACCTGTTGCAGCAGATCGCCGGTACCTGCAAGCAGGTACCACTGGCCTGGTGCGATGGCGACAACTTGCGATTGCCGGCGAGCCTGGCGGCGTTTCCCGATGTCGGGCTGAACGAGGAACTTTATCGCTGGCTCGCCTTGCTGGCGGCGCAATCGGGGCCCATGAAGCACTGGGGGCGTGATAACCAGCGCTGGACCCTGGCACTGTTGCGGCGCTACCCCGCGCTGCGTCCGCGCTATCGACGGCTGGTGGACGCGCATTTGTCCCTGCGCCCCGATCCTGATTCGCTGAGCCCGGCCGAAGCCGCGTTGGAGCGAGCGCTGTGCCAGGCCCTGCGCGAGCCGGGCAGTGTCGAGCATTTTCCCCGTAGCGAGCGTGCCGCCTGGCCCTTGCCGCTATGGCTGTATCCGCCCCGTCACTTGAGCAACCCCCAGGCGGCCAGCCTCGAGGAGTCCGAGCAATACCTCGCGACGCCACCGGGCGAGCAGCGGGGCGGTCGCAAGCGCGCCGAGCGTATCGAGGAAACCACCCGTGACGGTGGGTTGCTCATCGTTCGCCTGGAGAACCTGTTCAGTTGGACCGAGCACGTGGATCTGGATCGCTGGTCGGACGACAGCGAAGATCCGGATGCCGCCCGGGTGGCCGAAGACCTGGACCAGTTGACCCTATCGCGCACCCGATTGCGCAAGGGTGGCGGGTTGAAACTGCACCTGGATCTGCCGCCCGCAGACGTGGATGACATCCCGTTGGGCGAGGGCATCCTGTTGCCGGAATGGGACTACCGCAAGCAACGCCTCCAGGCGGACTTCGTCAGTTTGCAGACCTTCATTCCTCGCGACTGCGAACCCCAGCCCCTTCCGCCACGCCTGCGTGCTCCGGCCCAGCGGTTGCGTCGCCAGTTCGAGCACCTGCGCAACGACCGTCAGTGGCTGCGTCAGCAAACCCAGGGTTCGGAGTTGGATCTGCAAGCCTGGCTGGACTTTCACGTCGAACGCCAGCAAGGCCCGTGCAGTGAGCGCGGCCTGTTCATGGAGCAGCGCCAGACTCGTCGCGACCTGGCCTGCCTGCTGTTGGCGGACCTGTCGATGTCCACCGACGCCCACCTCAACGACGAACACCGAGTGATCGACGTGATCCGCGACAGCCTGTTGCTGTTCGCCGAAACACTATCGGTACTTGGGGATGATTTCGCCCTGTACGGGTTTTCGTCCTTGCGGCGCCAGCAGGTACGCATGCACGAACTCAAGGCGTTCAAGCAGCGTTATGACGACCACACCCGCGGCCGCATCCAGGGGCTCAAGCCCGGTTACTACACGCGCATGGGCGCGGCCATCCGCCAGGCCACGCAGCAGTTGGCGAGCTGCAAGCGGCGGCGTAAGTTGTTGCTGTTGCTCAGCGATGGCAAGCCCAACGACCTGGATCGCTATGAGGGGCGCTACGGTGTGGAGGACACCCGCCAGGCGGTGCTGGAAGCCCGGCGCCAGGGGCTGACGCCGTTCTGCATCACCATCGATCGCGAAGCGGGGGATTATCTGCCTTACATGTTCGGGGCCAACGGTTACACCTTGATCCGTCAGCCCGAGCAGTTACCGCTGCGGTTGCCGCAGTTGTACCGGCAACTGACGCAGGACTGAGAGGGTCAGGCGATGCTGCGCGGCAACCAGAAAAACATCACGACGCAGAAAACCGTCAGCCCCACACAGAACCAGGTGAAGCGTCGCAGCCGGCGTTCCTGCGCCTGTGCCGCTTCGGTCGGCAGGGGCATGCCGCACTGGCGGCATTGGGTTTCACTCACGGGATTGGTCTGCTGGCAGTACAGGCAGGTGGGCTGCGGACTCATTCGAACTGCTCCAGGCGCGGGCGATCGAGAATGGCAATCTGGCGACCGTCCTGGGTGATGATTTTCTCGTCGATCAGGCGCCGGATAATCCGCGAGAAGGTTTCCGGCTGGATGGACAGGTGCCCGGCGATCAACTGCTTGGCCATTGGCAGTTCGAATTGGCTTTCCACCGGTTGCAGGCGCACCAATTGCGTCAGCAGGTAGCGGACCACGCGGTGGGTGGCGTTCTTCAGCGAAAGGGTTTCGATCTCGTTGACCCGCTGGTGCAGGCGCACGCACAGCTTGCCGAGCAGGGCGAAGGTCAGCCGACTGTTGCTCTGCAGGAGACGCAAGTACGTGGCATTGGACAAGCGATATAACTGAGTCGGGCCGACGGCTTCGGCCGACGCCACGTAGTTGGGCGTGTCCATCAACATCATGGCTTCGGCGAAGGTCTGGCGCTCGCCGATCACTTCGAACACTTTCTCCTGGCCGTCCGGCGTCAGCCGGTAGATCTTCACCGCCCCGGCGATCACGAAGTAAAACGCCTGGGCCGGTTCGCCCTGGCGGAACAGCGGATCGCCCTTGTCGATGTTCAGCAGTTGGCTGGTACTCATCAGTTCGTCGAGCTGTTCTTCGTTGAGCGGTTCGAATAAGTGATGGCTGCGCAGAATCTGGTGATGGACGCGGTGGAGCACCATGGCGTGGATCCTTGTGTGGGCAAAGGGAAAAGGGGTCAGACGAGGCTCAGGGACAGGCTGCTCGCCAGCGCCACGACGCAGGACAGCAGAACGAACCAGGTAAGCGGCAAGACGACGTGTTTCATGGCAACTTTCATGGCAACCCCGTGGGAAAGAATCGTGTTCTCCTGCCAGAGCAAGAGCTGGGCCATGGCTGAGGCCCTTATGTTTGGGCGTCTGCGGCCGATCAGGGTATTAAAGACCTTGGCAAAACAGGGTGATAATCACCATAAAAGGGTAATAAGTACCCCAATGCCTCTATGTGTAGGGCCTGTGGGAGCAAAGCTTGCTCGCGATTGCGGTGGCACATTAGACGTCGATGGGAATGCCCCACCGCTATCGCGAGCAAGCTTTGCTCCTACAGGGGTAAGGGCCGGATGTTTTGCGACGCGTTTCGGCAAGCCCCTTGCAAGGCTCCATGCAAGGCGATCCGCCGATGGGCTTGCTTGATCTGAGACAAGGCCTGTTCGCATCGATAGCCGATCATTCGGATCCTGTTGATCTTCATCGACAGGACGGCACCGTGAAGCGGTAAAGGAGTGAGGTATGCAAGTGCTCGATCGTCGCAAGGCCATGGCCATCCCGCCGCTGTGGCGCCTGGCGTTCCGGCCGTTTTTCCTGGCTGGCTGTGTGCTTGCCGTGTCGGTCATCCCGCTGTGGCTGGCGGTGTTCAGTGGTCAACTGTCTGCCTGGCAACCGGCGGGAGGCTGGCTCGCCTGGCACCGTCATGAATTGTTGTTCGGCTTCGGCCTGGCGATTATCGCCGGGTTCCTGTTGACGGCCGTGCAGACCTGGACCGGTACGCCGGGGCTCAGTGGCAGGCGCCTGGCGGCGTTGGCGCTGTTGTGGCTGGGGGCGCGGCTGGCCTGGTTGGTCAATGCACCGTGGGCGTTGCTGATGGTCTTGGAGTTGGGGTTCGCCCTGGCGGTCGCAGTGGCCATGGGCGTCACGTTGTGGCGTGTGCGGCAGAAGCGAAATTATCCGATTGTGCTGGTCTTGCTGCTGTTGGCCGCGGCGGATGGCTTGTCCGTCTACGGGCTGGTGCGGCACGACGAAGGCTTGCAACGCCAGAGCGTGCTGACTGGCCTGTGGCTGGTGGCGGCGATGATGGGGCTGATCGGCGGCCGGGTGATCCCGTTCTTCACCCAGCGCGGTCTTGGCCGGGTAGAGGGCGTTGCCCCTTGGCCATGGCTCGACCGGCTGTTGCTGGCGGGTTCGGCGGCGGTGGCGTTGTTGTACGCGTTTGGGCCAGCGTTGACCGCCAACCTTGGATGCGGCCTGCTGTTCGCCGCATTGGCGCTGGGGCATGGCATCCGGCTGGTGCGTTGGCATGATCGCGATCTGTGGCGTGTGCCGTTGCTGTGGTCGCTGCACTTGGCGTACGCCTGGCTGGTGCTGGCTTGCCTGGGCATGGCGCTCTGGCATTTCGGTGCGCCGTTGAACCCGAGCCTGGCCGTGCACAGCTTGACCATTGGCGCCATGGCCGGCCTCATCCTGGCAATGATCGCCCGCGTCAGCCTGGGCCACACCGGGCGACCGCTGGAACCGCCGGCGGGCATGACCCTGGCGTTCATCCTGCTTAACCTGGCCTGCCTGAGTCGCGTACTGCTGGTGATGGTCTTCCCGCTGGCCGCGTTGTGGCTGGCAGGGGTGTGCTGGACGCTGGCGTTCGGGCTCTATGCCTGGCGGTACGGTCCGATGCTGGTGAAGTCACGAGTGGATGGACATCCGGGATGAACCGACTGCCCGCAGGTGATCGATGATGTACGGGATTTTGCTGGTCATGCATCTGTTGGCGGCGATCGCCTTCATCGGCACGCTGTTTTTCGAAGTGTTTATCTGGCATGCCGCCCGCAGGCCGTTGGCCCAGGACGCCCGTGAGGCGGCCGACCAGTCCATCGCCAAGCGGTCGCGGCATGTGCTGCATGGCGTGGTGCTGGTGTTGTACTGCGCCGGGATCGGACTGGCCTGGCAGCATCGCGGTGCGTTGAGCCAGCCGTTGAGCAACAGCTTTGGCCTGCTGCTGAGCCTGAAAATTCTGCTGGCGTTGAGCATCATCGGGCACTATCTGTTGCTGGCTTACTGGCTGACCCAAGGTCGGTTGAGTCCGGGGTGGGCCTGCTGGTTGCGGCGCAGCATTCTTGGGCACATGGTGCTGATCGTGGTGTTGGCGAAGGCGATGTTCTATTGGCAGTTTTGAAGGTGGACGAGCCCTGCCAATCTTGATGTGGGAGCGGGCTTGCTCGCGAAAGCGGTGGAACAGCTGGCATCAATGCCGCCTGACACAGCGCTTTCGCGAGCAAGCCCGCTCCCACAGAGGAGCGGTGCTGTGTCTGGGTCAGTGGGCTGCCTTCATCGCATTGATGAACAGCACATTGTTCTCCAGGTGAATATGCTCCATCAGGTCGTCACGCAGTTCCGCGAGACCGCGATACAGCGCGCGCCAGGTGTTGCAGGCATCGGCCGGCGGGGTGATCTGGTTGGTCAGGGTGAGCATGATTTCCAGGGCTTCGCCGTGCTGGTCGTGTTCGTAGCGCAGCACCTGGATCGGCGCCGAGGCTCGTTCACCCAGGCCGTGTTGCAGCATCGGGAACAGCACTTGTTCTTCCTTGAGCATGTGGCCTTCGAGTTCCTGGTACATGTCTTCCAGGTGGTTGGCCAGGCCGTTGGGGCAACTGGCGCGTGCGCCATGTACGTGCTCGACGCGACGGGCCAGGCGGATCAGTTCCGGCAGTTGTTCGCGGTGGCGGGCGTGGTAGCGTTCCACGATGTGGGCGATCAACCGTCCCTGGGGTTCGTTGCGCCAGTCATGGCCCGGTTCTCCGGTGGCTTGCAGCGTACCGAGGGCTTCGGCGATCAGCAGTGGGTTAAGCCCTTTGTTCAGCGCCGCTTCGCGCAGGGTCTTTTGCCCGCCGCAACAGAAGTCGAGGTTGTAGTGATGGAAGGTACGGGTGGCACCGGGGATGTCGCAGGCCAACTGGCCGAGGCTTTGTTCCAGCAGATCGAGGCTCATCGTGGTTCCTTGGGTTGAATCCCGGATGGGACGGATAACCGGACTCTGCAGCCCGCATGCCAGATTCAACTGCTTGAAAAGCAACGAATATTTCTACGTCGGGGTGATTCCTACCCTGGCCGGAAGGGGTCAAACGAACCCTGGAGGGTACTCATTACCATGCTGCGTGAAAGCCTGGCCGCCGACCTGATCGTCGAGCTGCCCAATGCCGTACGGTTGCAGCGTCTGGTGCAGACCCTGCGCGAATACTTCAACAGTGGCGCCGTGGGTTTACTGCGCCTGGACGACGACAGCCTGAGACCCGTGGCGACCGTGGGGCTGGTCCATGAGGCGTTGGGCAGGCGCTTCGTGATCGCCCAACACCCACGTCTGGCGGCGATCATGGCCTCGCGTGAACCCACCTGGTTCGAGCCCGACAGCCGCCTGCCGGACCCCTACGACGGCCTGCTCGATCACCATGTCGGTGAACCGCTGCCGGTGCACGACTGCATGGGGGTGAGCCTGTACGTGGAGGGGCGCCTCTGGGGCGCGATTACCCTGGATGCGTTGCACGCAGGCACCTTCGACAGTCGGGCCCGCGAGGAGCTCAAGCGCTGCACTCTGCAGATCGAGGCAGCGGTGCGGGTGACCCGGCTCGAACAGGAGAACCGCAGCCTGCGGGCGTCGCGCAGCGACCCGTCGGACTTGCGCGTGCCGGCCGAGGAGGGGGAGATCATCGGACGCAGCGAGGGACTGGAGCAGTTGCTCAACGAGCTCGACGTACTGGCCGATTCCGAACTTCCGGTGCTGTTGCTGGGCGAAACCGGCGTGGGCAAGGAACTGTTTGCCCGGCGCCTGCATCGTCTGTCCCGGCGTGGTCACAAGCCGCTGATCCAGGTCAATTGCGCGGCATTGCCGGAATCCCTGGCCGAAAGCGAGCTGTTCGGTCACGTCAAGGGGGCGTTCTCGGGGGCGACGACGGATCGCGCCGGACGCTTCGACGCGGCCAATGGCGGCACGCTGTTCCTCGATGAGGTGGGCGAGCTGCCGTTGAGCGTGCAGGCCAAACTGCTGCGCACCCTGCAAAATGGCGAAATCCAGCGGCTGGGGGCGGACAAGCCGCTGCACGTGGACGTGCGCATTATTGCCGCGACCAATCGGCACCTGCCTGACAGCATTCGCGACGGGCTGTTTCGCGCCGACCTGTATCATCGGCTTTCGGTCTATCCGGTGCCGATTCCACCGCTGCGCGAGCGTGGTCACGATGTGCTGATGCTGGCGGGGCATTTCCTCGAATTGAACCGCACGCGGTTGGGCCTGCGCGGGCTGCGCCTGTCGCCGGCGGCCGAGCAGGCCCTGTTGGCCTACCGTTGGCCGGGTAACGTGCGGGAGCTGGAGCATGTCATCAGCCGCGCCGCGTTGAAGCAATTGAGTCGGGGCGCCAGTCGCAGCCTGATCATGACCCTGGAACCCCAGGTGCTTGACCTGGACGTCAATGCCAACGCGGTGCAAGCGCGGCAGGACTCGCCTGTGGCGCCAGACGATGCACCGTTGCTGTCTCTGAATGAAACCGTCGACGCCTGCCAGCGCCAGGCAATCCTCAAGGCCCTGGAGCGTTGCGGGCAGAACTGGGCCGGCGCGGCGCGGCTGCTGGAGATCGATCCGAGCAACTTGCACAAGCTGGCGCGGCGGTTGGGGCTTAAGTAACCCCGTGCAACCGGGGTGCGGCCTTCGCGAGCAAGCCCGCTCCCACAGGCGAACACGGTCGACTGTGGGAGCGGGCTTGCTCGCGAAGAGGCCGGCACATTCAACAGATAAGCCGGCATTGACAACGATCAAGGCCTCCCCAGGCCACAAAATCCACACTGGGCCAAATCCAACGTGGAGCTCATTGCCATGCCCCTATCCCTGGCCGATATGCGCCGCCAATACACCCGCGATGGCCTCGACGAAGCCCAGGCGCCGGACGAGCCGTTGGCCCTGTTCGAGCGCTGGATGCAACAGGCCCGCGCCACCGAAAGCCCGCCGGTGGAAGCCAACAGCATGGTCCTGGCGACGGTCGACCCACAGGGTCGGCCCCATGCCCGGGTGCTGTTGCTCAAGGGCTTCGACAAGAACGGCTTTGTATTTTTCGGCAACTATGACAGCGCCAAGGGGCGGGACCTGGCGGTCAATTCCTGGGCGGCCATGACGTTTTTCTGGCCGGGACTGGAACGACAAGTGCGCATCGAAGGGCAGGTCCACCGGCTCGCCCCGGCGCTGTCGGATGCCTATTTCAACTCCCGCCCCGTGGCCAGTCGCCTCGGTGCCTGGGCGTCGCCGCAAAGTTCTCCGGTGGAGGGGCGGGCTGCGCTGGAGGTGTCGCTGGCGCAGGTCCAACAGCGTTTCCCGGACCAACCGGTGCCGCGTCCCGAGCACTGGGGTGGCTATTGCCTGTGCCCCGAGCGGCTGGAGTTCTGGCAGGGCCGCGCTGACCGTCTGCATGATCGCCTCGACTACCGCTTGCGGGCGGGTATCTGGCAGCGCAGTCGTCTGGCGCCCTGAGCACCAGGGGAGGTACCTCCATGGAGGAATAGGCCGGGGGAGGATTGCAGTTCAGGCTGGGCCATCTTTTCTGACAGGACGGCTGAAACCATGGCCCATCTGACGCAACGCCTCTTCCAACCGCTGAATATCGCGGTCTTGACCATCAGCGATACCCGCAGTTTCGACACCGACACCTCCGGGCAGACGCTTATCGATTTGCTGCAAACGGCCGGTCATGTGCTGGTCGACCGCGGGCTGGTAAAGGACGACATCTACCAGATCCGCGCCCAGGTCTCGCAGTGGATCGCCGCGCCCGACGTGCAAGTGGTGCTGATGACCGGCGGTACCGGCTTCACGCCACGGGACAACACACCACAAGCGGTCCTGCCCTTGCTGGATAAGCAAGTGGACGGTTTTGGTGAACTGTTCCGCCAGGTCTCGCTGGCGGAAATCGGCATGTCCAGCCTGCAATCCCGGGCGTTGGCCGGTATGAGCAATGGCGTGTTGGTGTGCTGCCTGCCGGGTTCGCCCGGCGCGTGCCGGACCGGTTGGGAACAGGTCCTGGCCTCGCAGTTGGACAGTCGCACCGGCCCCTGCAACTTCACTCCCCATCTCAAGCCACAGGCGGGCGTCGCCCCGGTCGCTTGCGAGACACGGTCATGAGCAGCCGTGGATGCGGTTCGGCCTGTGACAGCGGTGCGCTGATGCCCGTGGACGAGGCGATTCGTCATCTGCTCGACCAGGCGCCGCCGCCACCGTTCGTACAGTCGGTTGCCCTGGGCCAGGCCCTGGGCCGGGTGCTGGCCGCCGATGTCATCTGCCCCATGAACCTGCCGGCCTGGGATAACAGCGCCATGGACGGTTACGCCCTGCGCGCCGCCGACGTGCCGAGCGTCGGCGGCTACCTGACGGTGAGTGGACGAATCGCCGCGGGCGACGGCCCCGGCGCTTCGTTGCAAGAAGGGCAGGCGGTGCGGATTTTCACCGGCGCACCACTGCCGCCGGGTGCTGACACGGTGGTGCCCCAGGAAAGCTGTCGGGTGGAAGGCGAGCGCGTGTGGGTTGTGTCGATTCAGCCGGGTGATCATGTACGCAAGGAAGGTGAAGAACTGCGCCAGGGCGCACGCTTGCTGAGCGCCGGCACACGCCTGCGTGCCCAGGAGTTGGGGTTGCTCGCCGGTGCCGGGATTGCGCACGTGGAGGCGTATCGTCCGTTGCGGGTGGGACTGCTCAGCAGCGGCGATGAGCTGCGCGAACCGGGGGAGCCGCTGGCGCCCGGGCAGATCTACAACAGCAACCGCCAGAGTCTCGCCGCGCTGCTGCGTGGCTGGGGGGTCGAGGTGCACGATTTTGGCGTCATGCCCGATCGGTTGCAGGCCAGCCGGCAAGCGTTGGGCCTGGCTGCTGGCGAGTGTGACCTGCTGCTGACTTCGGGCGGTGTGTCGGTGGGCGAGGAAGACCACCTCAAGCAGGCCATCGAAGCCTTGGGCAATATCGACCTCTGGCGCCTGGCGATCCAGCCGGGTAAGCCCCTGGCGTTTGGTGATGTGATGGGCAAGCCGTGGATCGGTTTACCGGGCAATTCGTCGGCGGCGCTGGTGACGGCGCTGGTCGTGGTGCGGCCGTTCCTGCTTCGGGCTCAGGGCATGGTCGATGTGCTGCCCGTGCCGCTGCCGTTGCCGGCGGGTTTCGATTGGCTGCAGCGCAACAAGCGTCGGCAGTACCTGCGCGCCAGACTCGTCCCGGATGCCAATGGTCATTTGTGCGTGGAGCTGCATCCCCAGCAGAGTTCGGCGATGTTGAGTGCCGCGTGTTGGGCGGATGGGCTGGCGGTGGTGGAACGGGACACCCTGGTGCACAAGCACGACCGGGTGATGTATGTGCCGTTCACCGCATTGATGCATTGACGGCAATTGATTGCCGTCAAGGTGCTCGCCCGGTGGCTGGCTAGACTGGGCGGCGCTGTTAGTTCTTCCATGAGGATGCCCCATGCAACTGGTTTGCCCGGCAGGGAATCTGCCTGCCCTCAAAGCGGCCGTGCGCCAAGGCGCCGATGCCGTCTATGTCGGCTTTCGCGACGACACCAATGCCCGGCATTTCGCCGGGCTGAATATGGACGATAAGCAATTCGATGCCGCGGTCGCGCATATCCGCCAGCACCAACGCAAGCTCTACGTGGCGGTCAATACCTACCCGCAACCCAAGGGCTGGGAGCGCTGGCAGCGGGCAGTGGATCGAGCCGCCGATTTCGGCGTGGATGCCCTGATCGCCGCCGACCCCGGCGTGCTCGGCTACGCCAGTCAGCGCCATCCACACCTGGCGCTGCATCTGTCGGTACAGGGCTCGGCGACCCACGCGGCGGCGCTGTCCTTTTACGCTCAGCGCTATGACATTCGCCGTGCCGTGCTGCCTCGGGTGCTGTCCCTGGCCCAGGTGCGCCAGGTGGCGGCGAACAGCCCCGTGCCCATTGAGGTCTTCGGTTTCGGCAGCCTGTGCATCATGGCCGAGGGGCGCTGTCACTTGTCTTCCTACATCACAGGGGAATCACCGAACCTGTGCGGTGTCTGCTCGCCTGCCAAGGCGGTGCGCTGGAGCGAAGACGCCCAGGGCTTGAGCGCACGCTTGAGCGAAGTGCTGATCGACCGCTACACCCCTGAAGAACCGGCCGGCTATCCGACCTTGTGCAAGGGCCGTTTCCTGGTGGGTGGCAAGCGTTTCCATGCACTGGAAGAACCCACCAGCCTGGACACCCTCGATTTGCTGCCGGAGCTGGCGGCGGTTGGCGTCGAGGCGGTGAAGATCGAAGGTCGCCAACGCAGCCCGGCTTATGTCGAGCAGGTGACCCGGGTCTGGCGTGCGGCACTGGATACACACCGGTCCGCGCCGCAACGGTTCCGGGTGCGGGAAGAATGGCGCCAGGTGTTGGCCGGTCTGTCGGAAGGCAGCCAGACCACCCTGGGTGCCTACCATCGATCATGGCAATGAGGGAAGCCTGATGAAACTCAGCCTGGGACCGGTCCTGTTCTATTGGGACAAAACACAACTGGGGAATTTCTACGCTGACATGTCGGCATTGCCGCTGGACGTGATCTACCTGGGAGAAACCGTATGCTCGAAACGCCGGGCCTTCTCGCTGGATCAATGGCTGGGCCTTGGGCGTGAGCTTCAGGCTTGCAGCCAGGCGCAAATCGTATTGTCGAGTCTGACGCTGATCGAGGCCGCATCGGAGCTGTCCACGTTGCGTCGGCTGTGCGACAACGGTCAGTTGCTGGTGGAAGCCAACGACATGGGCGCGGTGCACTTCCTTGCCGAGCGCAAGCTGCCATTCGTGGGCGGTCCGGCGCTGAACCTCTATAACGGCCATGCCCTGGCGCAACTGCTCGACAGCGGGATGATCCGCTGGGTGCCGCCGGTGGAGTGCTCGGCCGCGCTGATCGCCGATGTGCTGGAGCAGGTGCGGGACATGGACCGTGAGGTGCCGGAGGTGGAAATCTTTTCCTACGGGCATCTGCCCTTGGCCTATTCGGCACGTTGCTTTACCGCGCGTGCGGAAAACCGGCCCAAGGATGATTGTCAGTTCTGCTGCATCAACTACCCCGATGGCCTGGCGCTGAGCAGCCAGGAAGGTCAGTCATTATTCACCCTCAATGGCATCCAGACGATGTCCGGGGAGCCGACCAATCTGCTGGCCGATTACAACGCACTGATGGCCTGCGGTGCGGATGTGCTGCGCCTCAGTCCACGGGCCCAGGGCATGGCCGAAGTGGTGACCGCGTTCGACAACGTCCGGCGGGGCGAGGCGCCGCCGCTGTTCGTCGAGGGGTGCAACGGCTACTGGCACGGTCAGGCCGGCATGCTGAAAGTCGAGGAGGCTGGCCTGTGCTGAGTCCGAAGAAATGGGTGCTCAAGGGCGCCGATCGCTTGCTGCCACTGGTGGGCAAGGTGCCTTTTGTGGTGCAGCGCCTGGCCTTGCAGCAGGCCCTCAATCGCTGCCTCGCCGAACCGCTGCGCGAGGGCGGATTCGATGTGCTGCGCGGTCGCTGGTTGTGTCTGCGGGTGCTCGACCTGAAATTGTGCTGGTACCTGACGCTGGCGCGCGATGGGCTGCGCATTGCCGAACGGGCCGACGCCCAGGTCACCATCAGCGGCAACTGGCGTGAATTCCTGTTGCTGGCCAGCCGTCAGGAAGACCCCGATACCTTGTTCTTCCGCCGCCGGCTGGTCATCGAGGGTGATACCGAACTGGGCCTGGCGGTGAAGAACCTGATCGACAGCCTTGACCCGGACGTACTGCCGCCGTGGTTATGGCGCAATCTGGAACGGGCGGGGAAGGGATTGGCTTCAGCGTGATGAAAGTCTCGAACGAACTACCCCTGGTGTATTCCTGTTCCGGTTGTTCCAACGTCGCGCAACTGGCCAACTCGGTTGCCTTACGCCTGGACCGGGCCGGCCTGGCCGAGATGTCCTGCATCGTCGGGGTGGGCGGGCACGTGACGCCCCTGGTCAACAAGGCGCGCTCGGGGCGGCGGATCATTGCACTGGACGGTTGCGCGTTGCAGTGCGTCCAGGCCTGCCTGCAACAACATGATCTGGCGGCGGACGTGCATGTGATCCTGAACCAGTTGGGCTTGCGCAAGCGTTTTGGTGTGGATTGCACGGAAGAGGAAGGGGAGGCGTTGTTTGGGCATTTGCTGCCCCTGATCGCTACGGACGCGAGTGAACATTGAAGGATCGATCACTCACCTGTGGCGAGGGGATTTATCCCCGCTGGGCTGCACAGCGGCCCCAACGCGTTGTTCGATTTATTTGGCACTCACCGATAACAGCTTTGGGGGACGCGCCGCGTCCCAGCGGGGATAAATCCCCTCGCCACAGGTGTTAACCATGCCACGGACCAAACAGGTTCAAGCACATCATTGCTGGTAATCCGCCAGCTCCGCTTCGGCGAGGATGCGGATGTTGCGTCGCTCCATGGTGATCAGGCCGCCGTCCACCAGGCGATGAAGAATCCGCGAGAAGGTTTCCGGCTGGATCCCCAGCTTGGAAGCCACCAGGCGCTTGGATACCTGCAATACCACCTGGCCGTCCCGTGGATCACGTTCTTGCAGCAGGAAATTGATCACGCGCCGGCTGGCGCTGGCCAGGGTCAGGTTGTCGATGTCCCTGAGGCGTTGGTGCAAGTGCACGCTCATGCTCGCCAGGATCGCCAGGCAGACCTTGGGCTGGTCTTCCAGGGCCTTGCGGTAATGGGCGCCCTCGATACTCACCAACACGCTGTCCTTGAGCGCCGACGCACTCACCGGATAGCAGCGGGCCTGGCTGAACAGCAGGGCTTCGGCGAAGGTCTGCCCCGGCTGGATGATTTCCACCAGGTTTTCCTGGCCTTCGCCGGTGACCCGGAACAACTTGATCTGGCCGCTGATCAACAGGAAAAAACGCTTGGCCGGGTCTCCCTGGTGCATGAGCGTGCCGTTGCAAGCCAGGCGCTTGAGCACAGCCAATCCGCACACCTCTTCGAAGACACGCTCCGGCAACTGGCTGAACAGATGATGACGGCGCAACAGTAGAACGATAGAAGGGTGGGTCAACATGGCGTACCTCCGCGTACCGCCATGGTAGGGCTCCAACCCTCGCCGGCCTATGCCTCGGCAGGCCTACCTCGGAAGAGGGAGCCCTGTTCCGGAAAGACCACATGAAGCTTTCATGACAAAAGTTCGGTAGCACATCGCCATTCCCGTCATGCCTGTGTGACGCGTTCGAGGAGACCTTCGAGGTCTTTCGAAACCGGGGCGCAAAGCCGGGAGTGAGGCGATGGGGACTATGGAACGTTATTCGAAAGTGGGCATGCAGGAGCTCGATCAGCGGCTGTCGAAGATCGTCGAGGCGGCGCGCAAGCAGCCGGTCTCGGTGTATCGCTATGGCGCGCCATGGGTCTGGATCGTTTCCCAGGATGACTGGCAGGGCGCGCTCAAGGAAGTGTCAAGTTACATCCCGCAGGGCCACTCGCTGGTCTTGCTGCGTCCGCAAATCGACGACCTCCTGAACGAGCATCGCAACGTACTGCAAGCCCTCGATAACGACGCCGGGATGCGGATTGCGCCGCAGACCGCCATGCACATTCTTTTGCTGCAACTGCTCTATTCGGTGCCCAGCGAGCAGCAACTCTACGAGCAGCTCAATTACAACCTGCTGTTCCGCTGGTTCGTCGGCCTGGAGCTGAATCAGAAGGTCTGGAGCTACGACATCTTGAGCAGGGACCTCGCCACGTTGTTGGGCGATGTGCGTGCCGTGCGACTTATCCAGAAAATCATCGGCGAAGTGTTCTGTGGCGCCTTGCTGCAAATGCCGGAGTTCTCCTTGAACTTCGCGCTGTTGCACACCTGGCTGGCGCGGCACGCCACGACAGCGACGACCGGCAATTGAGCGGTACTTTGAATTCAGGGGGTGGTGTGGAGCATTTCTTCAAGTCACGGCCGGCGCTGTGGGGCTGGCTGTTGCTGACAGTCGGCGGCCCGTCGGCCCTCGCCGCGCAGGAAGGGACCGAGGCCCCGGCGGCGGCCCGTCTGGTGGACGTGAACGAGTATTTCGTGCGCGGCAACACCGTGCTCGACGCCCGCGCCATCGAGGAGGCGGTGTACCCGTTCCTCGGTCCGCAGAAAGCGATGAGCGATATCGAAGGAGCCCGCGATGCCCTGCAGAAGGCTTATCAGGCTCGGGGCTATCAATCGGTGTTCGTCGAACTGCCGGAGCAAAAGGTCGAAGACGGCATCGTTTATCTGCAGGTCAGCGAAACCAAGGTCGGCCGGGTCAGGGTCGTCGGCGCCAAGCATTATTCGCCACTGGAAATCCGCGAGGACGTCCCGGCGCTCAAGGAAGGCGAGGTGCCTGATTTTGCCCAGGTCCAGGCCGAACTGGCGCAGTTGAACAAGACCCCGGGGCGCCAGGTGATGCCCCTGGTCCGCGAAGGCCAGCGGCCCGGGACCATGGACGTGGATCTGCAGGTCGAGGACCAGAACCCCTGGCAGGCCAGTCTCGGCCTGAACAACGATTACAGTGCCGACACCGAGAAGCTGCGTACCGTCGCCAGCCTGGGCTACAACAACCTCTGGCAACTGGGGCATAGCGTTTCGCTGACCTTCTTCACTGCGCCCCAGGACACTGACAACGCCAAGGTCTGGTCGGGGTCCTACACCGCGCCGTTGAATGAACGCTGGAGCGTGCAGTTCTCCGGCTACCAATCCGACAGCAACGTGGCGACCGTCGGTGGTAGCAACGTGCTGGGCAAGGGGCATTCCTACGGGGTCTCGGCGATCTACAGCCTGCCCTCCAGTGGCGCCTGGTCCAATACCTTGTCCGCCGGCGTGGATTTCAAGGATTTCGATGAAGAGTTGAGCCTGGGCGGTTCCAGCGACAAGGCCCCGCTCAAGTACGCACCCTTCACCTTTGCCTATAGCGGGTATCGCTATACCGAAAGCAGCCAGCTGGGCCTTGGCCTGAGTCTGGTGGCGGGGACGCGAAGCTTGCTGGGCTACGGAAGTTCGGACGAAGAGTTCGACTACAAGCGCTACCGCGCCAGCCCCAGCTTTGCCGTGCTCAAGGGCGACGGCAATTACACCTTCACCTTCGGCAACGACTGGCAGAGCGCGTCCAAGGCCGCGTTCCAATTGGCGTCCGGGCCGCTGGTGTCCAACGAACAGTTCTCCGCCGGTGGTGCCACCTCCATACGCGGCTACCTGGCCGCCGAACGCACCGGGGACGACGGCTACCTGCTGTCCCAGGAGTTGCGCACACCCTCTCTCGCCAGGTTCGTCGGCAGCTACGTCCAGGAATGGCGGTTCTACGCGTTTGCCGAAGGCGCGCAGTTGTACCTGCGTGACGAATTGCCCGATCAGGAAGCCGACTACAGCCTGGCCAGCGTTGGCCTCGGCACCCGCGCAAGCCTGAGCAAATGGCTGTCGGGCAGCCTCGATTGGGGCTATCCGCTGCTCGACGGTCCGAACACCACGAAACAGGAATCACGCCTGCACCTCAACCTGCAAGCGACGTTTTGAACCCAGGAGTCATGCCATGCAACGCTTATTGTTATCCCTGTTGATCTGCCTGGGGCTGGTCCTTCCGGCGACAGCCAATGCCTGGTGGCAGGACGATTGGCACTACCGCAAACAGATTTCGGTGGACACCACACCCCAAGGCGCGGCCATTGCCCAGGCCCTCGGCCGCACCGCGTTGCTGGTGCGCCTGCACACCGGCAATTTCACCTTCGACGGGGTCAAGGAGGACGGCTCGGACCTGCGTTTCGTCAGTGCCGATGACAAGACGGTGTTCAATCACCAGATCGAAAGCTTCGACCCGTTGATGGGCATGGCACTGATCTGGGTCGATGTGCCGAGCGTGGAGGGCGGCCAGCGCCAGGATTTCTGGATGTATTACGGCAACCAGAAGGCACCGGCCACTGCCAGCGGTCAACTGACCTTCGACCCGGACTACACCGCGCTGTATCACTTTGACGGAGCAACCGGTGTACCACCCCGGGACACCACGGCCTACGGCAACAATGCCCAAGGCGCCGCCGGCACCAGCATCGATGGCGTGATCGGCCGCGCCTTGCAGTTCAACGGCCAGCCGCTGCTGCTGCCCGCCAGCCCGTCGTTGCAACACAACGCCGGCGCGGCATTCACCTTCAGCGCCTGGTTGCGTCAGGACCAGGCCAGCGGTGAGCAGGTCATCCTGGCTCGCCGCGAAACCACTGCCAGCCTGTTGGTCGGCGTCAACCAGGGCGTGCCGTTCCTGGCAGTCAACGATCAACGCGCCGTCTCCACCCAACCGCTGAACCCCGGCCAATGGCAACATCTGGCGGTGACCGCTTCGGGAGACCGGGTGGTGCTGTACGTCAACGGCCGTGAAACCGCGAGCCTTGCGGTGGCGATGCCGGCGTTCAATACGCCCATTGCTCTGGGGGCCGATGTCTCCACCGGGTCCTTCGCACCGTTCAGTGGTGCCCTGGACGAGGCCCGCCTGTCCAAGGTAGCCCGCCCGGCACCGCTGCTGTTGGCCGACGCCAACGCTCAGGGCGCCGAATCGAAACTGGTGGCCTACGGGGTCGATGAAGAGCAGTCCGGCTTCGGCTTCGGCAGCCTGGGCTTTTTGCTTAACGCTGTGCCGATGGACGCTTGGGTGATCATCTCGATACTGGTGCTGATGATGGTCCAATCGTGGGTCATCATGATCCGCAAGAACCGCATGGTCAGTCGGGTCAGCTCGGCCAACGAAGCCTTTCGCGAACAGTTCGCCCGGGTCGGCACACGCCTGGAGATGTTCGCCGACGACCAGGACCTGGCCCAGCGCCTGCAACATTCGTCCCTGTGGCGCTTGTACCTGGTGGCGGTCAAGGAAATCCGTACCCGTCGCGAGCAGGGCGCCGATACCTCATCGGTGTCGGCCGCGACTATCGAAGCGATCCGCTGCTCCATGGACGGCGTGCGCACCCGGGAAAACCAGCAACTCAGTTCGAAACTCTCGACCTTGTCCAACGCCATCGCCGGTGGGCCCTACATTGGCCTGCTCGGCACCGTGCTGGGGATCATGGTGGTGTTTCTGGGCACGGCCATGGCCGGCGACGTGAACATCAACGCCATCGCTCCCGGCATGGCCGCGGCATTGCTCGCCACCGCCATGGGGTTGTTCGTCGCGATTCCCGCGCTGTTTGGCTACAACCGGCTGATCACCCGAAACAAGGAAGTCAGTGCCGACATGCGGGTGTTCGTCGATGAGTTCATCACCCGCCTGGCGGAGATGCACGGTGAAGGGCAGTCCGGCGAAGCGACTCACCGCCGCGATCATCACCACCCAACCTCCGTACCGGCCTGAGGAAATCGCGATGGCTAGCGTAAATGCTTCGCACGATGACGACGATGACGCCGCGGTGGACAGCATCAACATCACGCCGCTGGTGGACGTGCTCATGGTGGTGCTGGTGATGTTCATCCTCACCGCCACGGCGCAGGTGTCGGGCATCCAGATCAACCTGCCCAAGGCCAGCGCCTCGGTATCGCTGTCCGAAGCCAAGACCAAGGCGATTTCGGTCAACGACGGCGGCCAGGTGTTTCTCGATGCCTATCCGGTGACCCTGGCGGAACTGGAAGAGCGCCTGCGCATCGAGAAGGCCCAGAACCCTGATTTTCCGGTGATCGTGCGCGGCGATGCCACGGTGCAGTACCAGAAGGTCATCGAAGTGCTGGACCTTCTGCGGCGTCTGGAATTGTCCCAGGTCGGTCTGGTGACCGGCAAACCGAGCCAGGGCTGACCATGACCGCCAGACTTCCCATCTACCCGCCGCCGGTGAAGCCTTCGCCGCTGCGCCTGCTCAAGTGGGCCGCAGGCCTTGTGCTGGGCGCCGTGGCGGCCTGGCTGCTGTGGCAATGGGCCAACGACATGAGCGGCGTGCGGCGTGAAGCGCCCAAGGTGCCCACCATCATTCCATTGCCGCCTCCGCCACCACCGCCGCCGCCGGAGAAACCCAAGGAGCCGGAACCCCAGGTCGAGGAGAAAGTGGTCGAGCCCGAGCCGACCCCTGAGCCCGAAGAGGTCAAGCCCGAAGAAGAAGCGCCGCCGTCGCCGGTGGATGACCTGGCGAACCCGATGCAAATGGATGGCGAGGCCCAGTCCGGCAACGACGCGTTCAACATCGGCGCCGGCAAGGGCGGCGGCATGGCCGGCGCCGGAGGCGGGCGCCTGGGCAATGGCACTTACAGCCAGTTCCTGGCGTTCACCTTCCAGCGCCTGCTGCGGGAGAACCCTGACCTGCGCAGCCTGGCGTTTTCGCTGCAGGCCGACGTCTGGCTGAGCGCCGTGGGCGAGATCACCCGGGTCGAGCTGGTCAAGTCCAGCGGTAACCCGCAAGTGGATGAACAAGTGATCTCGGCCCTGCGCGCCTCACCCCATTTGAGTGAGCGACCGCCGGCTTCCCTGACTTTGCCTGTGCGCCTGTCCTTGCAGGGACGGCGTCCGGGTTAACCGAATGCTTGAAAGTTTGCCAACAGGAGTTGTGTGCAGATGATTTCCAATGTGAATCGATTGTCGTGGGCGGTCGGCCTGGTGGTCCTGAGCCTGGCCGGGCATGCGGCCGCCGCCCCGGCACCTTCGGAAAACGCCACGATCAATCTGATCCGACTGCTGGTGCAGCAGGGCGTGCTGAAACAGGATCAGGCCGATGGCTTGATCGCCCAGGCCGAACGCGAAGCGGTGCAGGCCCGCCAGGCCTCGGCAGCGGTTGCCGCAGCACCCGCTGGAGCACCGGGGGACGTACGGGTGCAGTATGTGCCGAACATCGTGCGCGAGCAGATCCGCGACCAGGTCAAGGCGGAAGTCATGGCCACCGCCAAACAGGAAAACTGGGCCCAGCCCAACACCTTTCCGGATTGGGTGTCGCGTATCAGTTTCGATGGCGATATTCGCCTGCGGGATGAGTCGCGCTACTACTCGGGCACCAACAGCAACGAGATCGTCGACTTCGCCCGGCTCAATGACAAGGGCCCGTACGACGTCAACCCCAACAGCAGCTCCAGCCTGCCGCCGTTGCTCAACACCCGCGAAGATCGGGAAAACCTGTTCCGCTTGCGGGCGCGCCTGGGCATGAAAGCCGTGATCGCGCCGCAATGGACCGCCGGCATCCGCATCGGTACCGGTTCGGACAACAACCCGGTGTCCACCACCCAGACCCTGGGCGGCGGCTTCGGCAAGAAGGACATCTGGCTCGATCAGGGTTACCTGACCTGGAAGCCGTCGGATGAACTGACCCTGACCGGTGGGCGTTTCGCCAATCCGTTTTTCTCCACCGACCTGTTGTATTCCGGTGACTTGAACTTCGACGGCGTGGCGGCGATTTTCAATCGCAAACTCAATCAGGATTGGGGGCTGTTCGGCACCGTCGGTGCGTTCCCGGTGGAATACACCAACGACACCAGTACCAGCAATGGGACCGACAAGGAGGAGAGCGACAACAAGTGGCTCTACGGCGCACAACTGGGGGCGAACTGGGCGATCAACGACAGCAACCGGATCAAGGGGGCGCTGGCCTATTATCGCTTCGATGACATCGAAGGCCGGCGCTCTTCGCCGTGCCAGCCTTGGGCCGGTGATCCGGGCTGCGACAGCGACGGCTCCCGCGTGGCCTTCATGCAAAAGGGCAACACGGTATTCCTGCTGCGGGACATCACGCCTAATCCCCTCAATCCGTCCACCACGCCACAGCCGCAGTACGTCGGCCTGGCTTCGGAGTTCAACCTGCTGGACCTGAACCTGGCGCTGGATACCGATTTGCCCTCGGACCTGAAGTTGCGCAGCCAGGCGCATTACGTGCACAACCTGGGCTACGACGAAGGCGAGATGCGCAAGCGTTCCGAAGGCCAGTTCGCCAACAACCTCGACGAGAACGGGGAGCTGGAGAGCGGCGCCAACGCCTGGATGTTCCAGTTCACCCTGGGCAACGCGCTGGAGCTCAAGCGAGAGGGCGATTGGAACCTGTTCGCCGGCTACAAGTACATCCAGCCGGACGCCTTGCCGGACGGCTTCAACGACTCGTCGTTCCACCTGGGCGGCACCAACGCCAAGGGCTATTTCCTGGGCGGCAACTATGGCCTGGCGAGCAACGTCTTCGCCACCGGTCGCTGGCTGAGTTCCGAAGCGGTGTACGGCGCGCCGTATGACATCGACGTGATGCAGCTTGAAATCAACACGCGCTTCTAAGCGCAGGGAGGCCTCATGAAAAGGCGAGCCAATCATCCTTATCCCGTTGCGTTGCTGGTGCTGGGCCTGTTCTTGAATGCCAGTGCCCACGGCGAAGGCCTGGAGGAACGCCTGCGGGCGCAACTGCGCAGCACCACCGCGCAGTTGCAGGCCCTGCAAAGTGAACAGGCCCAGGCCAGCGCTGCCCGACAGGCTGCCGAAAGCCAGGCCAGAGACGCCCAGGCGCAGATCAAGCAATTGACCGCGCAGTTGACCAAGGCCCAGGCCCTGGCTGAACAACTGGCCGGGCGCCAGGAAAGCCTGCAGAACCAGGCTCAGGCCCAGGTGGCGGCCAGCAATGAGCAGATCGGAAAATTCAAGAAAGCCTACGACGAACTGCTCGTTCTGGCCCGGGGCAAGGAGGCCGAACGGGCCCGCCTGGAGGCGCAATTGACCGAGCGTGACACACAAGTGCAGCAATGTTCGGTCAAGAATCAGCAGATGTACGAAGTGGCCCAGTCCCTGTTGCACGCCTACGAAACCATCGATGTGGCTGATGTCATGAAGATCCGTCAGCCGTTCGCCGCCAAGGCCCGGGTGCGTTTCGAAGAGCTGGCCCAGGGCATTGGCGACGAACTCTACAAGAACCGTTTCGATGCGCCCCAAGCCTCGATTACCCATTGACAGCAAGGATGAACCGAGCATGACTTCATTGATCGAACACGTCTCCCCAAAATCCCTGACCGAGCTGCTACAGGCTGCTGGCTACCGGGTCAACGAAACCGATCAAAACGGTATCGTGCAATTGCTCAGTGCCAGCCAGGGCATCGGTTTCGCGGTGCGCTTCGGCAATCCCACGCCAACGGCTGGCGACTATCTGGACTTCACGTTCAGCTGCGCCCTGCGGGTGCAAGGTGAGTTACCGGTCGGGTTGGCCGAATTGTGGAATGCCTCCCGGCGCTTTGCCCGGTTGTCGGTGCAGGGTGAATTCCTGGTGATGGAGATGGATGTGGTGGTGGCCGCGGGTGTCAGCGCCGACCATCTACGCAGCAACCTTGAACTGTGGGACCGTCTGTTGCAGGAATTCATCGTCTACCTGCGCGAATACAGCCAGAACGCCACGCGTATGCAGGCCCAGGCACAGGCCCCGGTGGAGGAGGTTGCTGCATCGTGAAAAAGCCGACGGTTGTCTTTAGCGCAGCGGCGGCAGGCCTGCTGGTGGTGGCAGTGGTCCTGGGTCTGCGGCCGGGAAATGATCCGGTGGCCGCCGTGCAGACCGCCAATGCCGTCTCGGTCGAATCGCCAAGCCTGGCGCGATTGGGCAACCAATCCGTCAGTCCTGATGAGTTGAAGGCGTTATTCAACGCAATGGCGCCAGACCTGCGGCAACAGCTGCGTGGCAACCGGGCGGCACTGGAAGGCTGGATCCGGGCGCGACTGGCGGAAAAAGCTGTGCTGGAGCAGGCCGATGCCCAGGGCTGGCGACAGCGACCGGACGTGGAGCGCCAGACCCGGGCGGCGACCGAGCAGATTGTGTTCCGGGATTACTTGCAGTCGGTCAGTCAGGTGCCGGCTGGTTATCCCAGTGAAGAGGAACTGAAGCAGGCCTACGAGGCCGGGAAAGCCAACTGGACGACGCCGACGTTGTACCGGGTCAGCCAGATATTCCTGGCGGCCACCGAGCCGCAAACGGTGGAAGGGGTACGCCGGCAAGCTGTCGAATTGAGCCGCAAAGCCCAGGCATCGCCGGGAGACTTCGCGGCGCTGGCGAGCCGCTTCTCCCAGGATCGCGCCAGTGCCGAGCGGGGTGGGGACAGCGGCATGCAACCGCTGCAGCAATTCGTGCCGCAGGTGCGTGAGACGGTAGCGCGTTTGAAACCAGGCGCCGTTTCGGAACCGGTGCAGAGCGCGGCGGGGTTCCATGTGATCAAACTCACCGAGCAACAACCGGCTCGGGAAGCCACCCTGGACGAAATGCGCGCTCAACTGACCCAGGCCCTGCGTGCCCAGCGTCAGGAGCAGATTGCCAAGGCCTACCTGGATGGCATGCTCGATACGGCGACCTTGAGCATCGATGGGGCGCAGCTGAGCCAGGTGTTGGAGGAGATTCATTAAGCCAGCGTCTGCCCGTGGCGGGGGAATGTGCTGGCTGGAGTCTCGCGCGTTTCCCGCTTATTTGTACAACCGACAGGGAGTCATCCATGACCTTCATCGAGCCCGCAGGACGCCAGGCCGCCATTCCATACCATGCACCGTCGCGTGCCCCCGAACCCTGGCTGGCGCTGGCCGTGGACATCGAACCCCAAGTGGCGCAGTGCTTTCTGGTCAGTGCCCGTTGCGGCTGCTTCATGCAGGCAGCCCGCAGCCTCAACGTCAAGACGACCTGGCTGCGCAAGCAACTGGCGCATCTGGAAGCACGACTGGAACGTTCGTTGTTCAGTTTCCAGGGGAGCGCCTTGACCCTCAGCCGTGAGGGGCGCCAGTTGCAGTCGCGGCTGATCGCACTGGCCGATGGCGGCCCGCAACCCATGCTCGACCAGCCACTGATCCGCCTGGCCGTGGCCGAGTCGATCCTGCATGACATCCTGGGGCGTGACCTGATCGCGTTATTACGCCGCAATGCCAGTGTGCGCCTGCAGATCATCACGCTGGACAGCGAAATGGCGCTGCAAGCCGTCAGTGCCGACCTGGTGCTGTGGTTGAGTAATCCGCTCGGTTCGGTGGCAGGGCCAAGTTTCCCCACGCAACCAGCGGAACGGCTGGCGCGCCTGGACTATCTGCCCCATATCGCCAAACGCTATTCAAGGCCCGTCACGCGGCCTGGCTGCCTGGGCGACCTGAACGACTACATGCTGGTGCAATGGCAGGCGGACCGGCAGGTGGACAGCTTCGCCCCCTGGAACGCCCTGATCGAGCAACGCCGTGCTGGCGTGGTGCAAGTGCAGTCCTACGAATTGATGCTGGAGATGATCCGTTGCAGCGCCTGCATCGGCTTGCTGCCCCAGTACATGAGCCACTTCGACCGTGGCTTGATCGCCTTGCCGGGGCTGTTCGATGTGCCGATGCAACGCCACTTGTGGATGGCCGTCGGCACCCAGCCCCGGCACGTCCCACAGGTGCAGATGCTCGTCGAGCTGATCCGCCACACACTGGACGAGCGCGGGGACTGGTTCCAGGCATAACGATGTTGAATGCGCCGCCATCATCGCGAGCAGGCTCGCTCCCACAGTGGTTCGCGGTACACCTGACGGACCGCAGTTCCCTGTGGGAGCGAGCCTGCTCGCGATAGCGGTCTGCCTGAGCCGGTAATGCTGGATGAGCCGCCGCTATCGCGAGCAAGCCTACACAATGGTTCGCGGCGCTGCTGGCGGAGCGTGGTTGCTATGTGCGAGCCCTGGAGTAAAAAGCGTCGGTCAATCCCCCAGCGCAAACGCCACCGCCGCACGGGCATGCAGGTGGGTGGTATCCAGCAGGGGAAGGGGGCTGTGTTCGGGTTTGATCAGCAGGCCGATTTCCGTGCAACCCAGGATGATTGCCTGTGCGCCGCGTTCGGCCAGGGAGTCGATGACGCGTTGGTAGACCTGGCGCGATGCCGGACTGATCACGCCCACGCAGAGCTCGTCATAGATGATGCGATGCACCGCCTGGCGCTCCCGGGTGTCGGGTATCAGGACGTTCAAACCCTGTGCGCCCAGTCGATCCTTGAGAAAGTCCTGTTCCATGGTGAAGGCGGTGCCCAACAGTCCGACCGTCACGGTGCCCGCCTCAAGGGCAGCCTGGCCCGTGGGTTCGGCAATGTGCAGGAACGGAATCGAAATGGCTGCTTCGATCTGCGCCGCCACCTTGTGCATGGTGTTGGTACACAGCACCACGCACTCGGCGCCGCCAGCCTCCAGGCGGCGGGCGGCATCCACAAGAATCGCGGCGGCGTCGTCCCAGCGCCCGGCATGCTGGGCCTGTTCCACCGGGCCGAAATCAACGCTGTGCATCAACAACTGCGCCGAGCGCAACGGCCCGAGTCGGTCTCGAACCTCTTGGTTGATCAGGCGATAGTATTCGGCGCTGGATTCCCAGCTCATGCCGCCAATCAGGCCAATGGTGCGCATTCGTCAATCCTCAGACAATGGCCTGTGCCGACAAGGCAGGCCTGCCTGGAGTCTCTATTCGTCGATGAACGGATGCCAGCGCAAGATCAACTGTTGCGCTCATCTTGGTGGCAGGTGTAATGGTGCCTGGATCGGCTGTGGTTGGTACTGGCTCCCGGAGTCGATGCTAAGGGGCGGTATTCAGGGCCTCACCGCTTGATCGGTCGTGACATAGGCGAAAGAGGCGCTCTGGCTGAGGCTGGCTGCGGGTGTCAGGCGAATGATCGGTAGCAGGATTTTTGGGTTGGTCGAGTCGTAGAAGTCACGTTGGTTATATTGGGCCTCGGCCAAACCAAGGGGATATCCCGCGACATAAAAGAACGCCAGGATTGGAAGATTGTTGGGCTGCCCTCGCGCCCACGTCTTGATGATGATTTCGTTATGCTCGCGGAAAACCTGGGCCGCATAGCTTGGATGGACCGCAGCCAACAGTGCCCTGGCTCGCAAGGATTCATGGAATGCCGGCGCGGCTAACGTATTGCGGTCGTCGGAGACGTCGAACCCGCATTGCTGGCGATGAAGTTCGGCACTCGGATTTGGGTATGTCCAAACATAGACCCATTGCTCGGCTATGGTCACGTTATGGTATTGGCACAGATGACTATGGTGGGGGTAATCGGCATGAGGACCACAAACCTGAATCCGGCTTTGGGTCCATCCGTCCATCGGATAGGAGCACATATAAAACAACTGAATCTTGCCCGCAGGCGCCTCGAGAAACGGATAGATGATATAGCCGTTCTGGTAATTGCCGCCAAAAGCACTGAAGTTGGTATCCGCCCGCATATAGGAAAAAGACACCCCACCATTGGATTCTGAGATAGGGCTGGGATCCCAGACTTTGTAAAGGTTAGCGGGGTCTTTTACCGTGAGCCTGTGGGTAATGCCCGAACAAAGGAATGCAGGTTGAGAGTCGACTCGATTGCAGTTGGGGAATTTGCGATTGTAAAGCGTCGTCAAGTAAGCGGCGGTCCCCGGTCCATCCAGTATTTCAGTACCGTTGATATGCATGATCTCAGGCGGTTCAGTCGCAAGCTGCGTGCAGCTGCCCATCAAACCGATCAACAGCGGGCCTGCTGATCCCAATATCAGCCGTCGCAACGCTTTGCCCATAAACAACCAACACGTCATTGCGCCACCGCCTGATCGGCTGCCACATAGGTAAACGTGGCACTTCCGGCGGCAGTGTTAGCGGGTGTCAAACGAATGATCGGTACGATGATTTTCGGATTGGTGGAGTTATAGAAGTCGCGCTGGTTGTATCGGGCATCGGCCAACCCTTCGTTGGTGCCCCCGGCGACAAAGAAAAACGCCATGATCGGAAACGTGTTCGGCCGTCCGGGCGTCCAGGTCTTGATAATGATTTCGTTATGCCCGTCGAATCCGGGCTGCCCTAGCAGACCCTTGCTCAGCACAGATTGGTAAAATGCAGGCCCCGCCAGCTGATTGCGGTCATCGTTGACGTCGAATCCGCATTGGCGCAGGTATGGAGTGCCCCCTGGCATCGTCCACACGCCCAACCATTGTGGTGCGGTAGTCACGCCGGCCAGATGGCAGGGTTGGCTTAGCGCAGGGTAGTCGTTGGAGTGACCACAGGGTGTTGTTCGATGCCAAGACCAGGCATCCATCGGATACGAGCACAGATAGTCCAGGTCAATCTTGTCATGCGGTGCGCCAAAGATGGGATAGAGGATATAACCGTTGCCATATCCCCATGCCAGCCTACCGAAATTGGCGTCGGCGCGTAGGTAGGAGAATGACACTCCGCCGTTGGCTATTGAGGTTGGGCTGGGATCCCAGACTTTGTATTGCTCTGCGGGGTCCTTGACCGTCACCCTCAAGGTGACGCCCGAACAAAGGAATGCGGGTTGCGAGTCGGAGGTGTTGCAGTTGGGAAATTTCCGGTGATAAAGCGTCGTCAGGGATTCGGCGGTGGCCGGACCGTCGAGTACCTGAACCCCATTGATCGTGATGGGGGCAGGCGGCGCTGTCGTGACCTGGGCGCAACCGACCATCAACGTCATTAACAGAACGCCCATTAAATCACGCACGATTACATCCTCCTACTTTAGAAAAGCAGCGTCAGGTGTGGATCAGAGCTGTGGCCCGGTGGAAAAGACGGGTCAGGCAATCAGTCTCAGAAACCAGGAAAAGATAATCGGCGCGTTGTTGCCGGTTTCCCTGAGTGTCCAGTTGATCATGATGGGTTTGCCCCGGTTTTCCGCTATCCAGGCGGGGGGGACGGCCAGGTCGGTCTGGGTGGTCCCGGCGGTCATTGGGATTTCCTCGCCGTAGCGGGTCGTCACCCCAAACAGGGCTAGCCGTGCCTTGTGCGCCGTGAACAGGGCAGGATGGTAAGCCCTGAGATTGGTTTTGCTGCCGTCCAGGGTGGGTTCCCGTAATGTGTATTTTTGTGGTGTGACGGTCAGGTCCAGGTCCTTCGATGGAATGTCCGTGGCGGTGCCGGGCAGGCGGACGGTGTAGCTGACCTCCGCTCCGGTACCGATGCAATCCACCACCTCGTTTCGGGGTACCTGGAATCTCAAGGTTTGACCTGCGACCGAAACGGTCTGGGGCTCACTGCCCCACGTCGAGCTGCGTCCCAGCCAATACAGTTTTACGGTTTGTCCCGGAGCCGACCCGATGTAATTCACCTCGACGTTGGCGAATTGAGCGTCGTAGAAATCGTTTTCGAAGTTCAGACGCTGGCCATTGAGTTCCCTGGCCTCCAGTACCTTGGGTTTGGTGAGGTCGAGTGTCGGTTGGCGAATATGCACGTCGATGTAGGTGGTTCTCGACCATATCGCCTGTGGGCCGCTGGAGTTGCCCAACAAGTCAGTGACCCTGTACCGCAAGGCGAATCTGGGATTGTCTTGCCAGAAGTCGGCCGTCCTCAGAATGATGTCCACACTACCGGCTGCGGCTTCGGCAGCGCTGACGGGGCGCGGCATTTCCTGGCTGTCACGATCCAGTGTGATGACATCTTTGTCCCTCATATACGGATAGCGAACGGTCAGTATCACCCCTTGGTTGGCCGCCGCCGCATCCACGCCGTTGGCAATGACATCGGCAGGCAGGCCGAGGGTGAGGTTGGGATTGTCGCCTGGGGTAGAGACTTCGCCTCCCGGTTGTGGCCGGTGGAAGAGTATGTTCAATGGCTGTGAAGTCTCGGGAATTGACTGACCCACACGCAGTACGCTCAGGCGAATCTGGTTGATGCCATTGTTAAGCAGGGCACCCGGCAGATTCAGGGTGAACGATACATTTTCTTCGCCCGGCATGATGGTCTTGTTCATGACGGGGATATCGGAAGTGCCCAACAATATGCGTGCGTCATCAAAGGGCGCCTGCGAGGTCCAGGGTTCCACCAGAAGGGGTAACGATCCGTTGATGAGCAAGCGAAGCGGGACGCCGCCGTGGGGGGACGCAGGGTGTTCAACCGACACCATGCCCAGGATGATGACGGGGTCGATTTGCACTATTTCACTGTCTAGGGGCTGACTGGTCATGTCGCGTTCTCCGGTTGTCAGGCATCGGCGGTCTACCGTCCCGGCGGTCATTTCATGAAACCTTCCACGTGCGACTTTGACTACTGTCATTCCTGACAGGTGGGGTGGAAAACCCAGGCATAAGCGCTTCCATTCATCGGATTTGCCGGTAGCGGCCCCGCCATGCCAGAAAGGTTTTCCGATTTGGCAAACAGGCAAAAACCTGGCCTTTGGCTATACCTGTAGTTCCGGCCCCGTCTCGTGTGGCTTACAGGAGTGAAGGCATGAAGTTCGCGTCAATGATTGGCTCTGTCTGCATCGCCACGCTCGCTTTGGCGGGGTGTTCGAGCAAAGTCACCCAGCCTGAGGAATACTCCGGATTCCTGGGCGACTACAGCCGGCTCAAGGAGGAGAAATCACCGTCGGGGGCCGTGGTGATGCGGTGGATCGATCCGAAGATCGACCCCGACAAGTACACCCACCTTTACATCGAACCGACGCAGCTGTATCCCAAACCGCAGCCGACGGTGAAGATCCCCCAGACCACGTTGTCCGGCATCACGGGGTATTACGATCAGGCGCTCAAGCGGGAAGCCGGGAAGTCCTTGCCCCTGGCGACCAGTCCGGGCCCCGGCGTGCTGGTGATGCGTGCGGCCATCACCGCGGTCAGCAGCAAGACGGAAGGCCTGAAGCCGTACGAGGTGGTGCCGATTGCGCTGGTGGCGGCTGCGGTCAGTACCGCCAGCGGCATCCGCGATCAGGAAACCACCCTGGGTACCGAAGCGGTGATTCTCGACGGAGGCAACAATGCGGTGGTGGCCCAAGTGGTGCGCAAGGGGACAGGCAAGCCGTTGTCCAACGAATCCCAGGTGATGAAACCCGATGATGTCAAAGGGGTCATTGACGGGTGGGCTTCGGATTTACACCAGTCGTTCCTCAAGCTCAAGGCGAAATAGATCTCCTTGTGGCGAGCCTGGCTCCCATAGGCTCGCTTCCACAAAAGTTGCGGGATCATGACTTTTCATGTCCAGCCATAGGTCCGGCGCCCGATTCGTGGTTAACTCCGGCCTCACCATTTTCAAACCTGTCAGAAGGAAACCGTTCATGGCTCAAGTCACCCTCAAAGGCAACCCGGTCCAGGTCAACGGCGAGCTGCCCCAAGCCGGTACCAAGGCGCCAGCCTTTTCCCTGGTTGCCGGCAATCTGTCCGACGTCTCCCTCAAGGATTTCGCCGGCAAGCGCAAAGTGCTGAACATCTTTCCGAGTGTCGACACGCCGACCTGCGCCACCTCCGTGCGCAAGTTCAATGCCCAGGCCAACGAACTGAACAACACCGTCGTGCTGTGCATCTCCGCCGACCTGCCGTTCGCCCAGGCGCGTTTCTGCGGCGCCGAAGGCCTGGAGAACGTTCAGAACCTGTCCACCCTGCGGGGTGCTGAATTCATCCAGAACTACGGTGTAGCCATTGCCGACGGCCCGCTGAAAGGCCTGACGGCCCGCGCCGTGGTGGTACTGGACGAAAATGACACGGTGCTGCACAGCGAACTGGTCAAGGAAATTGCCGAAGAGCCCAACTACGACGCTGCGCTGGCTGTCCTGAAGTAAGGTATTTATTACAATTGTTGACGGCCTGGCCAAGTCCAGGCCGTTTTCATTTGTACTTCAAGAGTTTAGCGTCACAAAGCGATACGTAAGCCGAAGGTAAATTGCCGGTAAAGGCGCTTTGCTAAATCCCTGCCAGTGCTTATCGTTCAGCCTCCTGTAAAAGAAGCCCACGCGTCCAATGGTCGATCATTCCATGCAATCCTCTGCTCCCCGCAATTCCCGCCGCTGGCTGTTCAGTCTGTTCATCGTATTGGTCGTCGCGGTGCTGGCCTGGAAGTTCTGGCCCGCCGGCACGGATCCCAAGCATGGGGCGGAGCAGAAAGCCGCGCAGGGGCACACGGGGCGTTCAGGCAGTATGCGTCCCGGCTTTGGCGGCGCTACGGGGCCGGTGCCGGTCCGGGTGGCGCCGGCGGTTACGGGTGACTTCCCGCTGTACTACAAGGCGCTGGGCACGGTCACGGCCCTCAATACCATCAACGTGCGCAGCCGGGTGGGCGGTGAACTGGTCAGGATCGCCTTCGAAGAAGGGCAGATGGTCAAGGCCGGGGACCTGCTGGCCGAAATCGATCCGCGTCCGTACCAGAACGCCTTGCTCCAGGCCGAAGGGACGCTGTTGCAGAACCAGGCACAGCTCAAGAACGCCCTGGTCGATCTCGAACGCTATCGTGGACTGTATGCCGAAGACAGCATCGCCAAGCAGACGCTGGATACCGCCGCTGCGTTGGTGGGCCAATACCAGGGCACTGTCAAGACCAATCAGGCCGCGGTCAACGACGCCAGGCTCAACCTTGAATTCACCAAAATCCGCGCACCGATTTCCGGTCGCGTCGGCTTGCGGCAGCTGGACGTCGGCAACCTGGTGGCGGCTAACGACACCACGGCGTTGGCGGTCATTACCCAGACTCAACCGATCAGCGTTGTCTTCACCCTGCCGGAAAACAGTCTCGATACCGTGCTCGCCCGTTACCGCAGCGGGGCGAAACTGCCTGTCGAGGCCTGGGACCGTGGCGATGCGAAGCTCCAGGCCAGCGGCGTGCTGCAGAGCCTGGATAACCAGATCGACACCACCACCGGCACCCTGAAATTCAAGGCTCGTTACGATAACCGCGAGCAATCGTTATTTCCCAACCAGTTCGTCAACGTCCGCCTGCTGGCCGACACCCTCAAGGGCGTGGTCCTGGCGCCGGCCGCGGCCATTCAATTCGGCACCAATGGCACCTTCGTCTATGCCTTGGACGGCGACAGGAAAGTCACCATCAAGTCGTTGAAGATCGGTCCCAGCGACGGTGAAAACACCGTGGTCACCGAGGGCCTCGCCGCCGGCGACCGGGTGGTGCTCGAAGGCACTGACCGTCTGAAGGAGGGCAGCGAAGTGGAGGTGGTCAACGACAGCAAGGATGTGCCGACCACGCCGACCGAGCATCTGCAGGGCAAACCCGCCGCAGCCCCGGCTGAGCCGGTAGCCGCCGACAAGGCGAACAAGGGCGCCGCATGAACCTCTCGCGGCTGTTCATCCTTCGCCCGGTCGCTACCACCCTCAGCATGCTGGCCATCGTCCTGGCCGGCCTGATCGCCTATCGATTGCTGCCGGTATCGGCATTGCCCCAGGTCGATTATCCGACCATCCGGGTAATGACCCTGTACCCCGGCGCCAGCCCCGACGTGATGACCAGCGCGGTGACCGCGCCGCTGGAGCGGCAGTTCGGGCAGATGCCGGGCCTGACGCAGATGGCTTCCACCAGCTCCGGTGGCGCCTCGGTGATTACCCTGCGCTTCAACCTCGAAACCAACATGGACGTCGCCGAGCAGCAGGTCCAGGCGGCGATCAACGCGGCGACCAACCTGCTGCCCGACGATCTGCCGGCACCTCCGGTGTACAACAAGGTCAACCCGGCGGATACCCCGGTGCTGACCCTGGCGATTACCTCCAAGACCATGCTGCTGCCCAAGCTCAATGACCTGGTGGACACACGCATGGCGCAGAAGATCGCCCAGATCAACGGCGTGGGCATGGTCACCATCGCCGGTGGCCAGCGCCAGGCCGTGCGGATCAAGGTCAATCCCGAGGCTCTGGCGGCCAATGGCCTGAACCTGGCGGATGTGCGCACCCTGATCGGGGCCTCCAACGTCAATCAGCCCAAGGGCAACTTCGACGGGCCGACGCGGGTTTCGATGCTCGATGCCAATGACCAGTTGACCTCGCCCAAGGACTACGCCGAACTGATCCTGACCTACGCCAACGGCGCGCCGTTGCGACTCAAGGATGTGGCGCAGATCGTCGACGGTGCCGAAAACGAGCGGCTTGCCGCCTGGGCCAACGAAAACCAGGCGGTGTTGCTGAACATCCAGCGCCAGCCGGGAGCCAACGTCATCGAAGTGGTGGACCGGATCAAGGCCCTGTTGCCCAGCATCACCGACAACCTGCCGGCCGGGCTGGACGTCACCGTGCTGACCGACCGCACCCAGACCATCCGTGCCTCGGTCACCGACGTACAGCACGAATTGTTGATCGCCATCGCCCTGGTGGTCATGGTGACGTTCCTGTTCCTGCGCCGTTTCAGCGCGACCATCATTCCGTCCGTGGCCGTGCCGCTGTCGCTGGTCGGCACCTTCGGGGTGATGTACCTGGCCGGGTTCTCCATCAACAACCTGACGCTGATGGCCCTGACCATCGCCACCGGTTTCGTGGTGGACGATGCCATCGTCATGCTGGAGAACATCGCCCGCTACATCGAAGAGGGCGACAGTCCCTTGCAGGCTGCGCTCAAGGGCGCGAAACAAATCGGTTTCACCCTGGTTTCCCTGACGCTGTCGCTGATCGCGGTACTGATCCCCCTGCTGTTCATGGCGGACGTGGTGGGGCGGTTGTTCCGTGAGTTCGCCATCACCCTGGCGGTGGCGATCCTGATATCCCTGGTGGTGTCCCTGACCCTCACGCCGATGATGTGCGCGCGCTTGCTCAAGCGTGAATCCAAGGAGCACGAGCAGGGGCGTTTCTATCGAGCCAGCGGTGCCTGGATCGACTGGCTGATCGCCGCCTACGGCCGCAAGTTGCAGTGGGTCCTCAAGCATCAGCCCCTGACGCTGCTGGTGGCAGTGGGCAGTCTCGTCTTGACGGTGGTGCTGTACCTGGCCGTGCCCAAGGGGTTCTTCCCGGTGCAGGATACCGGCGTGATCCAGGGCATTTCCGAGGCGCCGCAGTCGATTTCCTTCGCCGCCATGAGCGAGCGCCAGCAACAACTGGCAAAAGTCATTCTTGCCGACCCGGCGGTGCAGAGCCTGTCCTCGTACATTGGCGTGGACGGTGACAACGCCACGCTCAACAGCGGTCGCATGCTGATCAACCTCAAGCCCCACAGCGAACGAGACGACAGCGCCAGCCAGATCATTGCCCGCTTGCAGCCGCAACTGGATCACCTGGTGGGCATTCGCCTGTTCATGCAACCGGTGCAGGACCTGACCATCGAAGACCGGGTCAGTCGTACCCAGTACCAGTTCAGCCTGTCATCGCCGGACGCCGAACTGCTCACTCTCTGGAGCGGTCGGCTCGCAGAGGCCCTGGCCGGCCAGCCGGAGCTGACCGATGTGACCAGCGATTTGCAGGACAAGGGCTTGCAGGTCTACCTGGTGATCGACCGCGATGCGGCTTCGCGCCTCGGGGTGTCGGTGGCAAACATCACCGATGCGCTGTATGACGCGTTCGGCCAGCGGCAGATTTCCACCATCTACACCCAGGCCAGTCAGTACCGCGTGGTCTTGCAAGCCCAGGCCGGGGAGCGGATCGGGCCACAGGCGCTGGACCAGATCCACGTCAAGACCACGGAGGGTGGACAGGTGCGCCTGTCGAGCCTGGCACGGGTGGAGGAGCGTCAAGCGCAGTTGGCGATTGCCCATATCGGCCAGTTTCCGGCGGTGATGATGTCGTTCAACCTCGCCCCGGGCGTGGCCCTGGGGCATGCCGTGGACGTGATCGAAAAGGTCCAGCAGGACATCGGCATGCCGGTGGGCGTGCAGACCGAGTTCCAGGGTGCGGCCCAGGCGTTCCAGGCGTCGCTGTCGAGCACCTTGCTGCTGATCCTGGCCGCGGTGGTGACCATGTACATCGTGCTGGGCGTGCTCTACGAGAGCTACATCCACCCGATCACGATCCTTTCCACCTTGCCGTCGGCCGCCATCGGTGCCTTGCTGGCGTTGATCCTCAGCGGCAATGACCTGGGCATGATCGCGATCATCGGCATCATCCTGCTGATCGGCATCGTCAAGAAGAACGCGATCATGATGATCGACTTCGCCCTCGACGCGGAGCGCAACCAGGGCGTGGACCCGCAGACGGCCATCTACCAGGCCGCGTTGCTGCGCTTCCGGCCGATCCTGATGACGACCCTGGCGGCCCTGTTCGGTGCCGTGCCGCTGATGCTCGCCACTGGCTCCGGCGCGGAACTGCGCCAGCCCCTCGGGCTGGTGATGGTGGGTGGGCTGTTGGTCAGTCAGGTGCTGACGCTCTTCACGACGCCTGTTATCTACCTGGCCTTTGATCGGTTGGGACGGCGGTTTGCCCGGCCTGAGGCGAAAGAGGTGGGGGTATGACTTTTCCCTTGGAACGGAGCAGTTTTCTGTGGCGAGGGGATAAATCCCCTCGCCACAAAAGTCCAGCCATTTCCGGCGGCCAGTGGCTTGAAGCCTGGAGCGGTGACCGATGAACCTCTCCGGCCCATTCATCCGCCGTCCGGTGGCGACCATGCTCCTGAGCCTCGCCATCATGCTGCTCGGCGGCGTGAGCTTCGGGCTGTTGCCGGTTTCGCCCTTGCCGCAGATGGATTTCCCGGTGATCGTGGTCCAGGCCAACTTGCCGGGCGCCAGTCCGGAGGTGATGGCTTCGACGGTGGCAACGCCCCTTGAGCGATCCTTCGGTGCCATCGCCGGGGTCAATACCATGAGCAGTCGGTCCAGCCAGGGCTCCACCCGGGTGATCCTGCAATTCGACCTGGACCGCGATATCAACGGTGCGGCCAGGGAGGTTCAGGCGGCGATCAATGCTTCGCGCAACCTGCTGCCCAGCGGCATGCGCAGTATGCCGACCTACAAGAAGGTCAACCCGTCCCAGGCACCGATCATGGTGTTGTCGCTGACCTCCGATGTCCTGGAGAAAGGCCAGCTCTACGATCTGGCGTCCACCATCCTGTCCCAGAGCCTGTCCCAGGTGTCGGGGGTCGGCGAGGTGCAGATCGGTGGCAGTTCCCTGCCGGCGGTGCGGATCGAACTGGAACCGCAGTTGCTCAACCAGTACGGCGTGGCACTGGACGACGTGCGCAAGACCATCGCCGACAGCAACGTGCGCCGGCCCAAAGGGTCGGTCGAAGATGATCAGCGCATGTGGCAGGTCCAGGCCAACGACCAGTTGGAAAAGGCCAAGGACTACGAAACCCTGGTCATCCGTTACCAGGACGGCTCGGTGTTGAGGCTCAAGGACGTGGCGAAAGTCACCGACGGTGTCGAGGACCGCTACAACAGCGGCTTCTTCAATGACGATGCCGCCGTGCTGTTGGTGATCAACCGCCAGGCGGGGGCCAACATCATCGAGACGGTCAACGAAATCAAGGCGCAACTGCCGGCGTTGCAGGCCGTGTTGCCGGCCAGCGTCAAGCTGAACCTGGCCATGGACCGTTCGCCGGTCATCAAGGCCACCTTGCACGAAGCGGAGATGACCCTGCTGATCGCCGTGGCCCTGGTGGTGCTGGTGGTATACCTGTTCTTGGGCAACTTTCGCGCCTCGCTGATCCCGACCCTGGCAGTGCCGGTGTCGCTGGTGGGCACCTTCGCGGTGATGTACCTCTATGGCTTCTCGCTGAACAACCTGTCGTTGATGGCATTGATCCTCGCCACCGGGCTGGTAGTGGACGACGCCATCGTCGTGCTGGAGAACATTTCCCGGCACATCGACGAAGGCGTATCGCCAATGAAGGCGGCGTACCTCGGCGCGAAAGAGGTGGGTTTTACCCTGTTGTCGATGAACGCCTCGCTGGTGGCGGTGTTCCTGTCGATCCTGTTCATGGGCGGTATCGTCGAGAGCCTGTTCCGGGAGTTTTCCATAACCCTGGCGGCGGCCATCGTCGTTTCGCTGGTGGTCTCCCTGACCCTTACGCCGATGCTTTGTGCCCGCTGGCTCAAGCCCCATGTGCCAGGTCAGGAAAACCGCTTGCAGCGCACGAGCCGGCGTCTCAACGACTGGATGGTCAGCGGCTATGCCACGAGCCTGGACTGGGTACTGCGCCATCGTCGTTTGACGTTGCTGAGCCTGTTGGTGACCGTCGGCGTGAACATCGCGCTGTACGTGGTGGTACCCAAGACCTTCATGCCGCAGCAGGACACTGGCCAATTGATCGGTTTCGTGCGCGGCGACGACGGGCTGTCGTTCAGGGTGATGCAGCCGAAGATGGAAGTCTTCCGGCGCGCTGTACTCAAGGACGATGCGGTGCAAAGCGTGGCCGGCTTCATCGGCGGCAACAACGGTACCAACAACGCCTTCATGCTGGTGCGGCTGAAGCCGATCAAGGAACGGTCTATTTCTGCCCAGAAAGTCATCGAGCGCCTGCGCAAGGAAATGCCCAAGGTCCCTGGTGCCCAGTTGATGCTGATGGCCGACCAGGATTTGCAGTTCGGTGGCGGCCGCGAGCAGACCACTTCGCAATATTCCTACATCCTGCAAAGCGCCGACCTGGCGTCCCTGCGCGAGTGGTATCCCAAGGTGGTGGCGGCGTTCAGGGCCTTGCCGGAACTGACCGCCATCGATGCCCGGGACGGCGGCGGTGCCCAGCAGGTGACGCTGGTGGTGGATCGTGACCAGGCCAAGCGCCTGGGCATCGACATGGCGATGGTGACCACCGTACTGAACAACGCCTACAGCCAGCGGCAGATTTCCACCATCTACGACAGCCTGAACCAGTATCAGGTGGTGATGGAGGTCGATCCCAAGTATGCCCAGGACCCGAACACCCTCGAGCAGGTCCAGGTGATCACCGCCGATGGCGCACGGGTGCCCCTGTCGACCATTGCCCATTATGAAAACAGCCTGGAAGACGATCGGGTCAGCCATGAGGGCCAGTTCGCATCCGAGGGGATTTCCTTCGACATGGCCGAAGGCGTGACGGTGGAGCAGGGCACGGCGGCCATCGAACGGGCCATCGCCAGGCTCGGCATGCCGGAAGACGTCATCGCGAAGATGGCCGGTACCGCCGATGCGTTCGCGGCCACCCAGAAGGGCCAGCCACTCATGATCCTTGGAGCGCTGCTGGCGGTGTACCTGGTGCTGGGGGTGCTGTACGAGAGCTACATTCATCCGCTGACGATCCTGTCCACCTTGCCGTCGGCCGGTGTCGGTGCACTGCTGTCGATCTATGTGCTGGGCGAGGAGTTCAGCCTGATCTCCCTGTTGGGGTTGTTCCTGTTGATTGGCGTAGTGAAGAAGAACGCGATCCTGATGATCGACCTGGCGCTGCAACTGGAGCGTGGCGGTCTGGCGCCGCAGGAGTCGATTCGCAGCGCCTGTCTGCTGCGCTTGCGGCCGATCCTGATGACCACCCTGGCGGCGATCCTCGGTGCCTTGCCCTTGCTGATCGGCGGCGCCGAGGGTTCGGAGATGCGCCAGCCGCTGGGCCTGACCATTATTGGCGGACTGGTGTTCAGCCAGGTCCTGACTCTCTACACCACGCCGGTGGTTTACCTCTATCTCGACAAGTTGCGCCATCGTTTCAACCGCTGGCGTGGCGTGCGTACCGATGCTGCCCTGGAAACTCCGCTATGACCGACCGTTCGCTTTTCAACCTTGTCGCACCGCTGGCGACCGCCCGGGGCTCCCGGGCGTTGAGCCTGGCGCTGTGCGTGGCGATGCTCAGCGCCTGTGCCATCGGCCCGGACTACCAGCGCCCACCGGCTGCGCAGCCGGCGCAGTACAAAGAGGCTCAGGGCTGGCGCCAGGCCAATCCCAGCGACGCACTTGCCCGTGGTGCCTGGTGGGAGCTGTACGGTGACAAACAACTCAATGAATTGGTGGAAAAGCTCAACACTTCCAACCAGACCGTGGCCCAGGCCGAGGCCCAGTACCGGCAGGCCCAGGCACTGGCGCGCAGTGCCCGTGGTGCCTTCTTTCCGACGGTGGACCTGACTGTCGGCAAGAGCCGCTCCAGCCAGGGCACCGGCAGCAGCAGTTCGAGCCTGAGCAGCTCGGCCAGCGGTATCCGCGATACCTACAGCGCCCAGGCCGGGGTGAGTTGGGAAGCAGACGTCTGGGGCAAGCTGCGCCGTACCCTGGAGGCCAACGAAGCCAGTGCCCAGGCCAGTTACGCTGATCTGGCCGCCATGCGCCTGAGCCAGCAGTCGGAACTGGTACAGAACTACCTGCAATTGCGGGTGATCGATGAGCAAAAGCGCCTGCTGCAAGCCACGCTGGAAAACTACCAGCGTTCGCTGAAAATGACCGAGAACCAGTACCGTGCCGGTGTATCGGGCAAGGATGCGGTGGCCCAGGCCCAGAATCAGCTCAAAACCACCCAGGGCGACCTGATCGACCTGATCTGGCAGCGTGCCCAATTCGAAAACGCCATTGCCGTGCTGATGGGCTTGCCGCCGGCTGAATTCAACCTGGCCGAAACCCGGGACATCCCGGCGTTGCCGCAGATTCCGGTGGCGCTGCCGTCGCAATTGCTCGAGCGCCGACCGGACATTGCCTCGGCCGAGCGCTCGGTCATGGCCGCGAACGCCAACATCGGCGTAGCCAAGGCGGCGTATTACCCGGACCTGACGCTGAGCTTGAGCGGGGGTTACAGCAGCAGTACCTACGATAACTGGATCAGCGTGCCCAATCGCTTCTGGTCGGTGGGCCCGCAATTGGCGATGACCCTGTTCGACGGCGGCCAGCGCTCGGCGGAGGTCGACCGCACCGTCGCGGCCTACGACCAGACCGTCGCCACCTATCGCCAGACCGTGCTCGATGGGTTCCGCGAGGTGGAAAACTACATGATCCAGCTCAAGGTGATGGGAGACGAAGCCCGCGTGCGCCAGGAAGCCCTCGACGCCGCCCGCGAATCCTTGCGCCTGACCCAGAACCAGTACAAGGCCGGGCTCATTGCCTACCTGGACGTGGTCACGGTCCAGGCCACTGCCCTGAGCAACGAGCGCAGTGTGCTGAGCCTGCAACAGAGCCGGCTGATCGCCAGCGTGCAACTGATCGCCGCGTTGGGTGGGGGGTGGGATGGGCAGTTACAGGCACAGGAACAACCCTGATCTGGATAGGGGCCTTTGGTTGCCTGGCGGCCAGGTCCCGTTTTTGGCCGATGCACTGTCTACGACCTGTCGTGATGCCTTGCTATAGTTCAGGCCTCATTTCACTGGTAAAGGATCACTGCCATGTCGCAATACCAAGCGTTCAACGTCGAACTTGCGGACAACATCGCCCATGTGCAGATCAATCGCCCGGACAAGATCAATGCGATGAACGCGGCGTTCTGGAGCGAGATCATCGAGATCTTCCAGTGGGTCGACGACACCGACGAAGTGCGGGTGGTGGTGTTGAGTGGCGCCGGCAAGCACTTCTCCTCGGGAATAGACCTGATGATGCTGGCCGGTGTGGCCAACGAACTGGGCAAGGATGTGGGACGCAACGCGCGCGTGCTGCGGCGCAAGATCCTGCAACTGCAAGCCTCGTTCAACGCCGTCGACAATTGCCGCAAACCGGTGCTCGCCGCGATCCAGGGTTACTGCCTGGGTGGGGCGATCGACCTGATCAGCGCCTGCGACATGCGCTATGCCGCCGAAGACGCCCAATTCTCCATCAAGGAAATCGATATCGGCATGGCGGCCGATGTTGGCACATTGCAACGCTTGCCCCGGATCATCGGGGACGGCATGCTGCGTGAACTCGCTTATACGGGGCGTACGTTCGGTGCCAACGAAGCACGCAGCATCGGCCTGGTCAATCATGTCTATAGCGATACCGCCAGCCTGCTTGACGGCGTCATGGGCATTGCCCGGGACATCGCCGCCAAGTCGCCGATTGCGGTGACCGGTACCAAGGAGATGATCAGCTACATGCGCGATCACCGCATCGACGACGGGTTGGAGTACGTCGCCACCTGGAACGCCGCCATGTTGCAATCGACCGACCTGCGCGTGGCCATGGCCGCCCATATGAGCAAACAGAAACCCGAATTTCTGGATTGACCATCATGATTCCACGCTGGAGCACCGCAGTACTCGATACCGATCTGGCGGGCGGTTGGGCCGTGGCCCGTAGCCCGGAAGGCTTTTTGTTCGACGACAACGGCCCGCTGTTTCCCCGGCAATGGCTCAAGCGCCAGGACCTGTCGGTGCTCGCCGAGCATGGCATCGGCCACCTGGACGGCGAGCCGGTCTACCTGCTGGAGCTTCACAGCCCCTCGGATATTCCCGGTTGCAACTGGAAGGGCCTGCGGGCCTTTATGCTCGAGGACGACCACACGCTCTACAAGGTGCTGGGCTATGCGGCGCAGATCGGCACCTGGGCCAGGGAGCATCGTTTCTGTGGCAGTTGCGGCAAGCGCATGGGCCAGATTCCCCTGGAGCGGGCGATGTATTGCGACGCCTGCGACCTGCGGCATTACCCGCGGTTGTCACCGAGCATGATCGTGCTGATCACCCGGGGCGATGAGGTCCTGCTGGCCCGCTCGCCGCGCTTCGTCACCGGTATCTACAGCACCCTGGCCGGGTTTGCCGAGCCGGGCGAGTCGGCCGAGGATTGCCTGATCCGGGAGGTCCGGGAGGAGGTCAGCATCGAGGTGAAGAACATCCAGTACGTGGGCAGCCAATGCTGGCCGTTCCCTCATTCCATGATGTTGGGCTTCCATGCCGAATATGCCGGCGGTGAAATCGTGTGCCAGGAAGAAGAAATCGAGGATGCCCGGTGGTTCAGCATCCACGACCTGCCGCCGCTCCCGGCTTCGCGCTCGATTGCCCGTTACCTGATCGACCTCTACGTGGCGCGGCGTCTAGGCCACGCTGAACCAGTGCTGCCAGGCTAGGCGCACGGTCAGGCCCAGCACTACGGTGATGAACACCGGGCGGATGAACTTCGCGCCGCCGCTGATGGCGGTGCGAGCCCCGAAGAACGCGCCAACCATGACCGACAGGCCCATGCTCAGGCCGATGATCCAGTCCACTTGCCCGGAAAAGATGAACACCGCCAGCGCCGCGATGTTGCTGACGAAGTTCATGCTGCGAGCCACGCCGCTGGCCTTGACCAGGTCAATGGGGTAGAGCAGCAGGCTGCTGACGGTCCAGAACGCGCCGGTGCCGGGCCCCGCGACGCCATCGTAGAAGCCCAGGCTGAAGCCTTGGGATGATTGCCAGGTTTTCTTGATCGGCGCGTCGCTGTCCAGCGGTGCCTTGGGCGTGCCACCGAACAACAGGTACAGGCCGCAGGCGAAGACGATCACCGGCAACATCTTGTTCAGCCATTCGGCGGGCAGGTAATGAGCGACGATGGCGCCGGTGAGGGCGCCGACCAACGTGCCGACGAGCGCATGGGTCCATTGTTTCGGGTGAAACAGTTTGCGCTTGTAGAATGTGAAGCTGGCCGTTGCCGAACCGAACGTCGAGCTGAGTTTGTTCGTCCCCAGCACCAGATGCGGCGGTAGGCCGGCGGTCAGCAGGGCGGGCGTGGTCAACAGGCCACCGCCCCCGGCGATGGCGTCGATAAAGCCGGCAATGAACGCGACAATGGCAAGGATGGCGAGGGTAGTGAGGTCGACGCTGAGTTCAAAAGGCATGGGATGGGCTTATTGGGCAGGTCGCAGAGGGCTGCGGGGAAGGCCGGTATGTTACCTGCAATGGCGGTGGGCCGCGACTGCCGGTGTGCCCGGGCCCGGTGGTTCAGACCACGCTGTCGACAATCACGTGCCGCTCCCCTCTGGAGCACTGTTCGATCCTTGCCTCGACCCGGTAGATGCTGCGCAACATCTGTTCGGTAATCACTTCTTCGCTCGGACCACTGCCTTGCAAGGTGCCTCGGGCGATGACCAGTACCTGGTCGGCGAAACGCAGCGCCTGGTTCAGGTCATGAAGGGCGATGAACACGATCATGCCGTGCTGACGGGCGAGGCTGCGCATGAACGTCAGGACCTGGACCTGGCGGTGCATGTCCAGGGCACTGGTGGGTTCGTCCATCAGCAGGACTTCGGGCTCGCGTACCAGCGTCTGGGCAATGGACACCAGTTGCTGCTGGCCGCCGCTGAGTTCGCCGAGGTTACGGAACGATAGATCGCTGATGCCCAGGGATTCGAGGATGCGATCCACCACCTGCAGTTCGTTCGCTTGCACGACCCAGCCGGGAGCCTGTTGCTTGCGGGCCAGCAGGACCGATTCGTAAACCGTCAACCGAGCGTTGGCGTTGAGGTTCTGGGGCATATAGCAGATGCCCGCCTGGCCTTTGGCGGAACCTTCCAGGCGAACCTGGCCGGGGCCCGGTACAAGACCGGCGATGCGTTTGAACAGCGTGGACTTGCCGGCGGCGTTGGGGCCGATGACGGCGACCACTTCCCCGGCGCAAAACAAGGGTGTGTTGACATTGTCGAGGATCGATCGGCCGCCATACCCGGCGCCCAGATGCTCCAATTGAAGGGTCACCATGACTGCTTCTTCCCGCCAAGGATGAGTGAGATGAAAAACGGCACGCCGATCAGCGAGGTGACCACGCCGATGGGAAAAATCGCCCCCGGTATCAGGGTCTTGCTCACCACCGAACTGGCCGACAGGAGCAGGGCGCCGGTCAGCAGCGAGGAGGGCAGGAAAAACCGCTGGTCTTCGCCGATCAGCATCCGGGCGATGTGGGGCCCCACCAGGCCGATGAAGCCGATGGTGCCGACAAAGGCCACGGGAAAGGACGCCAGCAGGCTGACCATGACCAGCGTCTGCCAACGCAGCCTGCGCACGTCGATACCGAAGCTCGCGGCCTTGTCATCCCCCAGTCGCAGGGCAGTCATGGCCCAGGCGCGGCGAGCGAACAGGGGAAGCGTGACCAGGATGACCAGGCAGATCACCCCCAGTTTCGGCCAGGTGGCCTTGGTCAGGCTGCCCATCGTCCAGAACACCACGGCAGCCACGGCTTGCTCGGTCGCGAAGAATTGAACCAGCGCCAGCAATGCATTGAAGGTGAACACCAGGGCGATGCCCAGCAGCACGATGGTTTCACTGGTCATGCCTCGGCGAAGGCTCAATACATGAATCAGCAGGGCCGAGAGCATCGCCATCAAGAACGCGTTGAGCGGCACCATGTATTGAGCGATCACGGGCAGCAGCGCCACGCCGAACGCAAGCCCCAGGGCAGCGCCGAAACTGGCCGCGGCGGAGAGTCCCAGGGTGAAAGGACTCGCCAGCGGGTTGTTGAGGATCGTCTGCATCTGCGCGCCGGCCAGGGAAAGGGCGGCGCCTACCGCAACGGCCATCAGGGCCACGGGCAGGCGGATGTCCCACATCACCACCCGCACCTGAGGCGCGGCCGCGTCGGGTGTAAAGAGCGCTGTCAGCACTTCTTCCAGGCCGTAGCTGGCTGGGCCGAGGGCCAGGTCCAGCAACACACTGAACAGCAGCAACACCGTCAACGCCACCAGCATCAGCCGCTTTCGCCAGACTTGCTGTCGATAGATCGTACCCAGGGAAACCTCGACACGACCGTTCATGGCTGGGCCTGCGCCGGTTTGAGGCTGACGAAGTAACCGGGCTCGTAGGGCACCGGCAGGAAGCGTTCATGGAATTCCCGAAACGTCGCGTCGGGGTCCAGGTCGGCGAACAGATCCGGATGCAGCCACTTGGCCAACTGTTGGATGGCGATGAACTGGTAGGGGCTGTTATAGAACTGGTGCCAGATCGCGTGAAAGCCCTGGGTCTGCTGGGCCTTGATACCGGCGTAGGCGGGGCGTTGGGTATACCACTGGAGCTTGCGCCGGGCCTCGGCCAGATCGGCCCCAGGACCGACTCCCACCCAATGTCCACCGGGGGCGAAGGCTTCCCAGTTGGCACTGGTGATCACGACTTGCTCCGGGTCGGCAACGATCACCTGTTCCGGGTTCAACTGGCCGAAGGTGTTGGGAATAATGGCGCTGGCGATGTTGCGGCCACCGGCCAGTTCGACGAAGCGACCGAAATTCTCATTGCCAAAGCTCAGGCAGCAGTCTTCGGTATAGCCGCCGATGCGCTCGATGAACACCTTGGGTCTGGGCGGCTGCCTGGCCTCTATCACATCCGTGATGCGACGAATCTGCTGGTTGCGAAAGGCGATGAACGCCTCGGCTCGGGCTTCTTCACCGAACAACTGCCCGAACAGGCGCATGGTCGGTTCGGTGTTCTGCATCGGGTTGTTGCGAAAGTCCACATACACCACGGGGATGCCGAGGGCGTCGAGCTTCTCGATGTAACGCGCATCCTCGGTCGCGTGCTGGGCTTCTACGTTGAGGATGATCACGTCCGGCTGCTGGCTGATCGCTTGCTCGATGTCGAACGTGCCGTCTTCGAAGCCACCGAATGTCGGGATTTGGGCAATGGCCGGATAACGCCGCAAGTAGGCACCGTAGGTGTCCGGATCGGACTGGATCATGTCCTTGCGCCAACCGACGATGCGCCGGATCGGGTTGTCGGTGTCCAGGGCCGCCACCAGATACAGCTGGCGGCCTTCGCCGAGGATGACCCGTCGGACGGGAATGCGAACCTGGACCTGTCGGCCTTGAAGGTCGGTCACGGTGGTTTTTTGCACGGTGTCCGGGGCCGTGGCGGAAAAGACAAAGCCGCTCAGCAGCAGGGCAACGGACCCCAGGCATCCTGCGATGAACGACGAGCGTGTTCGGGTTCTGGATAGCATGTACGAAACCTTGTTGGCGGCCGGGAACACTCAGAAATCGACCGTGGCAGAGAGCAATAAGGTACGGGGCGCGCCCTGGGAGAAGGCGCCGTAGGAAGCGACGCCGGACCAGTATTCGCGGTCGAAGACGTTCTGCACCGTGGCGCGGAACGTCGTGGGTCGGCCATCGAGCACGGTGCTGTAGCGGGCGCCGGCATCGAAACGGGTCCAGGGGGCGAGCTCCCGGCTGTTGACCTGGTCGACATACTGGCTGCCGGTATAGATCGCGCCGCCCGTGAGGGTCACACCCCGCACCCAGGGGGTGTCCCATTCAGCCCAGAAGTTGGCCTGCACTTGCGGTACGCCCACCGGTTTGTTGCCACGATTGGCCGCGGTGCCGCTTTTGGTCAGCTCAGCGTCCAGCAGGGTGACACCGCCCAACAGGCGGGTGCCTTCGCTAACTTCGCCGAACAGGTTCAACTCGATGCCGCGATTGCGTTGTTCGCCCTGGACCGAAAACACACCATTGGCCAGCTCGCCGCTGGGCTTCTTGACCTGAAACAGTGCCAGGGTCGAGGTGAAGGTGCCGTAGTCGACCTTGACCCCGACTTCCTGTTGGCGGGAGATGTAGGGTTTGAATATCTCCCCGGAGTTGCTGGCGGTGGCGGGTGCCGTGTCGCCCTTGCTCAGGCCTTCGATGTAGTTGTAGTAGAAGGAAACGTGCTCCCAGGGCTTGATGACCGCGCCGAACAACGGGGTGATTTCGCTTTCGTCGTACGCGGTGGTAACGGTTCCTGCGGCGTTGTAGTTATTGGACTCGATGATTTGCTTGCGCAGACCAAGTGTCAGCTGAGCGCGCTCGTCGAGGATCGACATCGTATCGGCCAACGCCACCCCGGACAGTTCGGTGTCGGAGACTTTCGCCACATCCGGCGAGGCAATGGAGGGCTTATCACGCTCCACAGGGTGGTAAATGTTCGAGAACACCGGGGCCCCGGAATTAATGCCCCGGCGCAGTTCATCGCGATAACGGCTGACCTGCACTGTCGTGCTGTGACTGACCGGACCGGTGTCAAAGCGGGCTCGTGCACCGGCGTCCACGGTGTAGCGTTCCACCTCGAATTTGTAATAGCCGGGTGTCGAGCGAGTGTCCCCCGCGTCGTTGAGGATCATCGGCGTCTGGTCCGACAACCGGGCCACATCGGACTTGCCGCCACCGGCATGACCGAAGACCGTCAGGTTGTCGTTCAGATCGTATTCGCCGCTGAGCAGGGCGGATTTGTCGCGGGTTTTCGACCAGGCCCATTCCTGGGTGACGTTGCTGCGTCCATTGGCGGCAGACGGTATTTCCACGCCATTGGTGATCACGAACGGTCGCGAAGGCGCGTCCCATTCTTCTTCCTGGCTGATCAGATCCAGGCTGGTCCTGAATCTGTCCCCCTGGTAATCCAGGGAAATCGAACCAACCCCGACGTCCCGGGACTGCTTGTCGATCGCCGTGTCGCCGCCCTGGAGACTGCCGTTGACTCGCACGCCGAAGCGGCGTTCCTCGCCGAAGCGACGGCTGATATCGACGTGGCTGCCAGCCTGGGTATCCATGGCGTAGCTGGCGGTGACGCGGGTCAGGTCTTCGTCCAGCGAGCGTTTGGGCACGATGTTGATCACGCCTCCGACGCCACTGTTGGGGGACATGCCATACAGCAGTGCCGCCGGACCCTTGATCACTTCGATGCGCTCGGCATATTCGGTGAACACCCGGTAGTTGGGCGCCACGCCATACACGCCGTCGAACGCCAGCTCGCCGAGGTTGCCTTCGCCCACCGGGAAGCCACGAATGAAGAATGAATCGACGATGCCCCCGGTCTGTCCGGTGGAGCGCACCGAAGAGTCACGTTCCAGTACATCGGCGGCGGTCACCGCCTGCTGATCCCGCATCAAGGTCGAGGTGTAGTTGCTGACACTGAACGGGGTGTCCATCAGATCCTTGTTGCCCAGCAAGCCGACCCGACCGCCACGGGCAACCTGGCCGCCACTGTAGACTGGCTGCAAGTCTCCCGGGCGTGTCTCGCTGGCATTGATGGTGGTTTCCGACAGGGTCAGCTCGCCATTGGCGCCGCGCTTTTGCAAGGTGTAGCTGCCATCTTCACGCGCCACCAGGTCGAGGCCGCTGCCGGCCAGCAGCCGGGTAAACGCTTCGCGCGCGGTGAACTGGCCGGACAGGCCAGGGCTGGACAGCCCTTGGGTCAGCGAAGGTTCGAACGACAAGGCGATACCCGCCTGCACGGCGAATGCCGACAGCGTCGGCCCCAATGGACCGGGTTGGATGCTGTAGGACTGACTGGCGACGTTGTCCAATGTGTTGCCCGTTGCGGCCCAGACAACCGGGCTTGAGGTCGAAATGGCAATGCTGAGCATTGCGCTGCGGATCGCCAGATTCAGCTTGCGATCCGAGCGCAGGAGGCGGGCAACGGGCATGGTGCGATGATCCTGTTCAGAGGGTTTTGTTCTCTAGCCAGCCAGGATCGAAAAAAGTATCACCTGCGCGTGATTATTTTTTTCAGGGTCACGCCGGGGCCAACATGATCCAGTAGTCACCGAGGCGGGAGGTGACGTTGATGGGATAGGTCTGGGCCAGCATGTTCAAGGTGCGGCGGGTGTCGTTGATGGGGAAGGCGCCGGAGATCCGCAGGTTGGCGATGGCCGGGTCGCAACGCAACACACCGTTGCGATAACGGGCCAGTTCGCTGACGAAATCGGCCAGGCGCATGTTGTCCGCCATCAGCATGCCCCGGGTCCAGGCCAATGCCGACTTATCGACGGGCTTGACCGCGTCGATGGCAAACGCCGTGAAACCGCTGCTCTGGCCCGCGCTGACAACTTTTTCCTCGAGCCCCTTCAACTCGATGCGCACCGCGCCTTCCATGACGGCGAGGCGAGTATGCCCGGTTTCTTCACGCACACTGAAGCGGGTGCCGAGGGCCTGCATCCGGCCTTGCTCGGTCTGCACTTTGAACGGGCGGGGCACCGGAGAAGGATCCGCCGCGGTCTGGATCAGTATCTCGCCGCGGCGCAACAGCAGCAGGCGCTGGTGTGAATCGAAGTACACGTCGATTGCGGTGTCGGTGTTCAACGTGACAAGGGTGCCGTCGTTGAGTGTCAGGTCGCGGCGTTCACCCACCGGTGCGCGATAATCGGCGGTCCATTGTTGCCACTCGTTCAGCCTCCAGCTACCCCAGGCCAGAGGTGCCAGGGCGAGCAGGGCGGCCAGTTTGCCCATGGCGGCCCGTCGCTCGGGATTGCCGGGACGATCCAGTGCAGGCATCGCAAGGGCTGGGGGCAGGCTTTGCAATTTGCTCAGCAACAACTCGGCCCGTGCCCAGGCTTCGCTGTGCGCCGGGCTGCTGGCGCGCCAACGCTCCCAGGCATGGCGTTCGGCATCGTTGACGTTGCCTTCGCTCAGACGCATCAGCCAGTCGGCCGCTTCGTTGAGGATGTGTGGATCGAGGGTATGGCTATCGCGTCGCAGCATTCAATCCACCAGCATCAGGCAGTGCAGGAAGGCCTGTTTCATGTAGCGCTTGACGGTGATCAGCGAAACCCCCAGTTGACTGGCAATGTCGTCGTATTTCAGGCCGCTGATCTGTGACAGCAGAAACGCCCGCTTGACCGGCCCCGGAAGGCTGTCGAGCATGGCATCGATTTCATGCAGGGTTTCCAGCACCAGCAGGCGTCGTTCCGGCGAAGGTGCTTCAGGCTCGGGCAGCAACGCCAGCGCCTTGAGGTAGGCGCGCTCCAGTGCCTTGCGCTGGAACCAGTTGACCAGGATGCCGCCCGCTACGCAGCTCAGGTACGCCCGCGGTTCTTCGATGACCGCCACCTTCGAGGCGAGAATGCGGATGAAGGTGTCATGCGCCAGGTCCGCCGCGTCCAGCGCGTTACCCAGTTTTCGATAGAGGCGGTTGTACAACCAGCCATGGTGACCGCTGTAGAGGTCTGCGACGGTGCGCAGATGACAATCGTTGACCGCTGACCCTTGATCGCTCATGACTGGTTATGATTTTTTGATAGTGAGAATTATTCCCAATGGTAGTGGAGGCGCTCGGCTTCACGCAAGATCCTCTTGCAAAGAGGGGGCGGGCTGGAGTGACGGACTCTAATCCGTTCGCGCTTCGCGCGCAGCCAGCCCGGCCGGCCGATGGCGCAGCAGGACCAGGGGGATCAGGACAGCACCATAGGCCACGCAAACATAAAGATAGGTGTACTGCAGGCCATAGACCTGGCTGAGCAACGCGCCCAGGGAAATGCCGAGAATGGAGGCCGTCTGCGACACGCTTTGCGCCAACCCCAGCACCTGGCCCTGGCGGCTGTTGTCGGTGCTCTTGGACACGAGCGCCGTCAGCACCGGCGTGGTAGCGCCCAGCAGCAGGCCCCAGACGAAATAGGCGAGGGCGAAGACCAGCGGCTGGCGCGTCAGACCGGCCACGGCCGTCAATACCATGCACCCCATGACGATCAGAGTGATGGCATGCAGCGTTTGTGTCGCGTTGCGGTGTTCGAAATAACGCGACCAGGCCGTGGCGCAAAGAATGAACCCCAGAGCGAGCAAGCCGTAGCAGAGCCCGACCATCGCGTTGCTCACCTCGAAGGTCGAGCTTACATACAGCGAAAACGACGTCTGCGGCAGCATCCGCGCCAACAACAGAAGCCCCATGATACCCAGCAACGAAATGACCGCCGGGTTGTACCGTTTTACGGGCTGTGAGCTGGATGGCCGCTCGGTGTCGGGGGCCTTCTTGATCGGCGGTACATTCGGCAAGGTCAGTGCCGCCACCAGCGTGCACAGCGCGCAGAGGGCGGACGCAACGATGTTGATCCAGAAAAAAGTGGCATGGTCCAGGATCAGTCCACCCATCACCGCGCCCAGCAACGAGCCGACGTTGGTGGAGATCTGCAGGATGGCAAACAGTCGGGCCCGCCTCGACGGCGCTTCGATGCTTACGCCATAGGCCTGGGCCGGGGCGATGTAACCGGCGAACGCACCTTGCAGGAAGCGCAGTAGCAGGATCACCCAGACGTCACTGCTCAGCGCCAGGCCCAGTTGGGTCAGGGACAACCCGGCCAACGCCCGGATCATCATCAGTTTATGACCATAGCGATCGCCGATGCGGCCCCAAAAGGCGCTGGTCAGGATGATGCCCAGCATCGGGCCGACATACACCGCAGTACTGGCGAAACTGAACACCGCGTCATCAGCGGTCAACTGGCGCAGATGAACGGGCCAGAACGGCCCGCTCATCTCCATGGCGCCCATGGACACCAGTTGGATCGCGAACAACAGGTAAACCAGTAATCGGACGCTCGAACCCTGGGAGATACCGGCGCGGGACATGGACTGACTCTTGAAGGCGGATGAGGCTGTGTCTTATCCGACAGAGTGTCGATCCTGGCAAGGAAAAAATACCTCGGGAAATTCCCTGCCGGGCATCGGCTGCCTTGCTGCTGACCGACAGCCCGGCAACCCTGGGCCCATGCTGTAACGCATCACTCGGGCCGGAATACGGCCCGCAAACAGTTCTCGCGCTTGTCCTTGAACATTTCGTAACCCTGCACCGACTGCTCCAGCCCCATGGGGTGTGTCAGCAAATAGGAAGGGTCGAGTTGGCCGTTGCGGATATGCTCGAACAGCCTCGGCACGTAGCGTTGCCCAGGTTGCTGGCCCGAGCGCACGGTCAAGGACTTGTTGACGATCGCTCCCATCGGAAACTTGTCCAGCAGGCCGCCATACACCCCGACCACCGACACCGTGCCGCCCTTGCGGCAGGCGCGGATCGACTGACGCAGCACGGTTCCGCGCTCGGTGTGCAGGCGCATCATCTGCTTGGTCTTGTCGTAGTAGTAATCGACTTCGGTGCCATGGGCTTCCATGCCGACGCAATCGATGCAGCGATCCGGACCACGGCCACCGGTCAGTTCCAGCAGGGCGGCGTGCACGTCGGTGGTTTCGTAGTTGAGTGTGATGGCACCCGCTTTTTCTTCCGCCAGGCGCAAGCGATCAGGGAAGCGGTCAATGGCGATCACCCGTTCCGCCCCCAGCAGGTAGGCACTGGCAATCGCCATCAGACCGACCCCGCCGCAGCCCCAGACCGCCACCGTGTCGCCGCGCTGGATATTGGCGTTATCGGCGGCGAAGTAGCCGGTAGGCACCGCATCGGAGACAAACACCGCCTGTTCGTCGCTCACACCCTCGGGAATCGTGAACAGGTTCACGTCGGCGTATGGCACGCGGATGTACGTCGCATGGCTGCCCGCGAAACCACCGAAGGCGTGGCTGTAGCCGATGATGCCGCACGCCGGTTGGCCATAGGCGATGTCCGTGGCTGTGGGGTTGGGGTTGGAGTTGTCGCAGCAGGAGAAGTCCGAGCGCTGGCAGTGCTCGCACTGGCCGCAACCGAGAATCGACACCGTGACGACGCGGTCACCTTTCTTGAGCTGCGTGACGGCCGCTCCGGTTTCCACCACTTCGCCCATGAATTCATGGCCGATGATGTCGCCGGCTTGCATGGTCGGCACGTAACCGCCCAGCAGATGCAAGTCGGAACCGCAGACCGAGGACAGCATCACGCGCACGATGGCGTCGCGGGGATTGAGGATGGTCGGATCGTCGACAGTGTCGACTTGAAGTTTGTTGGGGCCTTGCCAGGTCAATGCGCGCATCAGACAGTTCCTCCTTTGGACGGGGCAGTGGACGAGGCAGTGGACGAGGTGGCTGCCGGGTGGATGAACAGGAAATCTTCCGTGCCCTGGGGACGCATCCTGTTGGTGGTGACTTCACCCGTTTCCAATTGCTGCTTGATGCCGCGAAGCAGGTTCAGCAGGGCTTTGTCCGAGAACTTGGAGATGGCGGCGGCCAGGGCATACCCGGCTGCCCCGAAGGATGTCTTGCAGGCAACGATGACTTTGACCTGCGTGCCCCGGCCGGTTGGCGCGTCGCTGAAATGCATCTGGATATCGTGTTTGAAGCGCGTATCAGGTCCGGCAATCCAGTGCAGTTTGCGACCCTCCTTGGGCTCTTGCTGTTCGAGTACACAATGCAGGGTTCTGTCCTTCGGACCATGAGCCGTCCAGCGGTAGGTGCTTTCGCCGGTCTGCTCGATCTCATCCACCCAGGGCACCAGCGCACCCAGGTTGGCGGGGTTGCGGCAGAACGTGAAGACTTCTTCCCTGGGCTTGCCGATGGTGACGCTGCGCGAGATCACCTTACTCCCATCCCAGCCCCGATCCTGCTCGAAGGCCTGCTCGAACGGCGTATGGGTCAGCGCCTGCTTCACCCGGCAGGTGCCCGAATAAGCACGCCAGGCCGCACAAGCCCCCAACAATACTTGCGGCCAACCCTTGAGTCCGCCCTGGCGCAGGCCGTTGGCAATCAGTAACGTACCGGCCAGCAGCGACACTGCGCGTTCAGGTGTGTCGAGATTGGGTCGCGCCGGGCTCGGTACTGCAGCCCGGCTTGCAACCAGTGGTGGACGTTCGGTCATGATGATTTTCCTTATAGAACCGGAGGCGACATAAGGAATGAACCAGTGGAACGGCGGTCGTTCCATCGACGTTCACGGTTTCCGATGAGGCGGTGTCGCCCGGTTCTGTCGGCCATGACAGCGCCTGCCGTGCCAGCGAACCGGGGGAAAGGAGGTCGACGCGCCGAGCGATTTTTTTTTGAAATCAAGGGGTTGTCAGCTTTGGCAAATGAGTACATAATTGCGCCCATCGAACGCATTGAGGTGCAAAAAAACTCAATGTTTTCAAGGAGTTAGCGCTTTTAAGCAGGCTAAATGCTCCTGATCAGGTTTGTACACGGTTGATGGTTTCATTTACATCAAGCGTACTGAGGCCGAATAGCAAAATGGTTATGCAGTGGATTGCAAATCCACCTACGCCGGTTCGATTCCGACTTCGGCCTCCACTTTTAAAAAGCTCTGTAGATCTTTGATTTACAGAGCTTTTTTATTTACGCAGCAATGAAGGTTTTTGTCTCGAAAGGCATGAGCGACCTTGCTTCGTTGGGGAGGGATGTATATATTTCGTCCCTTCTGTTGCACCGGCTTCGACCCTGTCAGATCCACCATCCGACAACGCCACGAAGCCTGACCGCGCTACCGCCCGAATGGCGAAACTGGTAGACGCATGGGACTTAAAATCCCCCGCTCGTAAGGGCGTGCCGGTTCGATTCCGGCTTCGGGCACCATATAAAACAAAGGGTTGCATGAGGTTTCTCATGCAACCCTTTTTGTTTGCCGATTTGTTGGTGGGGAACGTTACAACCGCCGCCGAAACGCCTCCAGAATCTCACGTGTTCCTTTCTTCATCTGCACGTGTGCCAGGGTATCCAGCGGGCACCAGAAACAATCGCTGATTTCATTTTGCGGCCTGGCCGCACTGCTATCGCTGACCGAAATCTCGAAGACATGATGTTCAGTGTCGCCATCGTTGATACGCATCAGATAAAGCACATTCTCGGCCCCGAGGCCGGTTTCTTCTTCAAGCTCCCTGACTGCGGCGCCGGCGTGGGTTTCACCACGCTCGACGGCTCCGCCCGGTAGTGCCCAGCGGCTGTTGGGTTTGCGGACCAACAGGATCTGGCGGTTTTCCTGGCAGATGACGGTCGCTCGAATTTTCATGGGCTCGTCCGGCAATGGTTGTCATAAAAATGGAATATAACTGAAACATAAGGCGCGGGTCTCGTTGGCAAGCCCAACGATCTTCCGGCTCCTTATCCGTACGACCGCGGCCAGGCGGGAAAGACTGACATTGATTTCAATCCATGAGGCTGTGGTTGCGCATTTCGTCTGAGTCTCTGGTGTCACATACATCGGCTGACCGGCCATCGCCTAAAATGAATCAGATGGGAAAAACGGTATCCATGTTGTGTGGATAGTCACCCTGGGCAGTGGGGAGAGAGGCCAGATGACCACTGTTGAAGACTTCAAGATCAAATCCCATGAGCTTCTAGTGGAGCTCGAGGCGGCGACATCGGAAATGATGTCGCTCATTTGCGCGCACCAGATGACCGGGACGGCCTGGGAAGAGGCTGTCAGGCGTCAGCATGAAGCCTATGAGCAATGGGTCGGTTATCTGAACGAGCGCTCTACCTAATGGCCCAGGCCAGCAAGGGCAGATTCTTTGAACGGTCCCGGAGTGCCCATGCCTAATCCATAGACTCCACACGAGGATTGGGCCATGTCTGAGTTAGCCAGCTATTTCTGGATTGCCGTTGCGGTGCTTTTGCTGCTCGTGGATCTGTGGGCGATCGTCAGTGTCTTTCGCAGCGACAAATCGGCCGGCACCAAGGCCGGTTGGGCCCTTTTGCTGATCATTCTACCGGTATTGGGCTTGATCATCTGGGGCGTGGCCGGGCCGCGGGGCATCAAGGAAGGGCCGTCGTCGCCGGAGCACAGCAAAGGTTAGTGCAGGCGTATCAGCGGTTCTGCCAGCGTCCACCGTTGGTTTCGCAGTCTTTTTGCGCTTGCTGCACGTGCTCGGCACCGTAGTAGTACCAGGTGACTCGGGCGTTGTCGGGGATGTTGGCGGAGCCGCCCGTGGCGTCCTTGCTGGTCGAACGCGGATTGGCCAGGGCTTCCTGGGTGAGCCTGGCCTCGCATGTCGCCACATAGCCTGCAGCGCAGCGTTCGACGGGCATTTTCTTCGTGCTCAGGGTTCCCTTGCTTTCGTTGCTGCACGACCAACCGATGGCTTCGGCGGGGACGCCTTTGTATTCATAGCAGCTACGGGTTTCGATTTCCGACACCGATTGGCTTTGTGATCGGGTGATGACATCGCAACCTTGCGCCATCACGACGGTGGGACTCGAGCAGGCCACCCACAGCAGCAGGACTTTGGCGTTCATGATGAATCTCCTTTTTGCGTTTTTTTGCACCTTTTCAATATCGAGGGGCAAAAAACCGCCGCGTTCCATCGGTTTCAATCGACAGAACTCAGGAGAGCGCGCGTCTGACGCGTAACACTAGCGGAATTTGGGCAAGGGTGGTTCGACAGGCTTGAGCGATGACAAAGCGTGCTGGATCGACGGAGCATCCTTTTCGATGTCGTTGAGCCGGTCCCGGATGCGCACGGCGGTAGGATGGCCGCCGTGGTGGTCGACCCAGTCGGCGATTTCCTTGCAAGCGGCCGTCAATCGGGCCTGACGCGAGTCCAGCAAGGTGAGCAGGGTGGTGATGGACTCTTTCTCTGACATGTCGCACCTCCGTTTTCAGAGTTGTTCAGGCAGCACGAAGCCCGCGGTAGGCGGGTCGTACTGTCGATTAAGCGTAGTTGAGTTATTGGCGTTGTGCCGCAGGTTCCGGCGCACGACTGGACAGCCGGTGCGCCGGAGACCGGTTCGTGGGGTCAGCCGGATTCCTTGATCCAGCTCGGCGCGACGCTCGCACGCCAGCGCACGTCCGTGATGCCGTATTTCTCCGCAAGGGGTTTGGTGACCCGTTTGACCTTTTCTCTCCCGAATTTGGGGATGCGCCCGACACCCGCGTCGCAACTGGCCCAATGCCAAGCCTCGGAGTTATTCATCACTTCGGCGCGAATGATGAATGACTTCGGTTCGCCATGGAGCATGTAGTCGATGATGTAAAGCGATGGCCCGCCCATAAATCCTCCCTAATTTAGTTCTATACGGATGGATGCGGAGGCGTCCGGAAAATTCCATCGGATTTCCAGGCGGTCGGAAAAAGGCGGGCTAGACAGCGCGATTGAGTGACGGCAAGCGAAGCGCATCGATAGCGTTCGCTGTGTGGAACCAAACACGGTTAACCTTCTCCAAGGTGGGCTTCGGCACCCTGGGCCAGGGATCAAAGGCGAGGCTATGCAGTATTAATAAGTAGGTAAAACATGAGGAATATCGCTTGGGCGTTGGTCATTGCGGTTCTTGCTTGCGGTTTGTCGGGGTGCATCGGAGCGCCCATCGAGTTGACGCCCCAAACCGAACAACGCCTGCGTGCGCAACCCCCGATCCGTTTCCTGCTGACGTTCGATGACGGACCCAGTGCATCGTCTTTCTGGAACCCGAGCCTGGATGTGTTGGACGCCCTGGCACATAACCCGGTGCAGCCTGGAATCAAGGCAGTGTTTTTCGTACAGACCCGTGCTCCGCGTGCCGGCGACAGCGACATCGGGCGCTCGGTCATGCACCGCGAGCAGCGTGAGGGCCACGTACTGGGCTTCCATACGGCCACCCATTGGCATACCAATCACCGGTTCCTGGATCCCGACGAGCTGGAGCAATCCCTCGTCAACGGTGGGGCCGATATCGCTGCGATTGCCGGCGCCGCTCCGACGCTGGTACGACCGCCGTTCTGGAGTTACGACAGGCGTACCTTCGCGGCCTATCAGCGACATGGCATGCACGTGTTGCTCACTGACTTGAGTGCCAACGACGGCAAGGTCTGGGGATTCACCGCCAGCCCGCGGCGGCGAATCAATATGGTGCGCCAGCTTTCTGAGGTACGCGAGCGCATCGCCGCCGGCCAGATGCCGGTGGTGGACGGGGTGATCCCGGTGGTGGTGACGTTCCACGACCTGAATCGCTATACCGCTCGACATGCTCGTGAGTATCTGCAAATCCTCCTCGACAGCGCCCGCGCCACTGGCGTGAGGACCGATGCCAAGCCCTTTTATGACGATCGCCAAGCGCTTGAACGAGCGGCCATGGCCCGTACCGTAAGGGAAGCGGGTCAACCTGTGCGCTTGCCGGGCCTGTGGAACTGGATATGGGACTCGAACGCGCACTGACCTGTGTGGCGCTTCGGCATCAAGTGATGTCGCGACGCCCGGTCAGCATTCCGGCGCGAACTGAGTGTAAGGTAGGCTGTGGACGTAACCCTGGTTTACCCAAGGAGGTAACGATGAGTACCGCGATGCTGACGAAAATGCACATCAACGGCTATGACGTTCTCAGCGTGAACAGTGGACCCTGGAGAGTGTGTACTCAGGCTGATCGGTTGGGTTCCTTCGCTTCGCGTGAAGAGGCGCTGGCATATGCCGCCGCGTTGCCGGCCAGGAAAAGCCGCCGCGTTCGGACTGTGAACGATAAATAACCCGCTGGTCCCTGTGGGAGCCTGGTTTGTCCGCGATGACAATCGCCAGTCACCCCGGATGTCGAGGCTGGCTGACCTTTGTCATCCACCCCCGAGGCTCAGGCTTCCACCAACTCCAGCGGGATCTCCAATGTGAACAAGGCACCTTGCCCCGGTCCATCGCTATGGACAAGCAAACGCCCGTTCATTTCAACGGCGGCCAGCGCGCAGCTGTGCAGACCGAACCCATGACCATCCTTACGGGTAGTGAAGCCGTGGTTGAAAATGCGGGCCAGGTTTTCAGGCGCAATCCCTTCACCGCGATCCTTGACGCTCAGACATAGCGTGGTGTTTTCGACGATTCGTATCCCCAGGGTTATCTCCCGTGGATGGTCGCTGACCTTGGACATGGCGAACTTGGCGTTGCTGATCAGGTTGATCAGGATCAGCAACAAACGGTGTTTGTCGCCCATGATCGTCGGGGCGTCCTGGTAATCCTTGATGACGGACACATGGTGCCGGCTCAGCGCTCCCGAGTTCATGCGCAACGCGTCTTCGAACAGCTCGCCGACGTTGAGCGGTTCGATCAGTCTCGCAGCCCCGGCATAGGTCTGCTGGGTGGTGACGATTTCCTTGATGTGATCGACGCTTTTGGTCAGTTGCGCCAGTTCCTCGATGAGCAGTGTCTGCTCGGCGGCTATGGACTCGACCAACTCGTTGAAGTAGCGGGGCAGCAACTTGCCTTTCTCGTCATGCGTGATGAACTGGCCAAGATCCTCGGCGTGTTCATTCATCATCCTGACCGCTTTTCCCAGTCCCTGCGTCCTGCTGTTCTTGAGCTTGCGAGTCACCAGCTCCGCTGAAATATTCACGCTGTTGAGGACGTTCCCGACGTTGTGCAAGACATTCGTGGCGATCTCCGCCATGCCGGCCATTCGAGCGGCCTCCACCAGTTCACGTTCGGCTTCCATCAGCTCGCGGGTGCGTTCTGCCACGCGCTCCTCCAGCCGGTCGTTGGACAATTGCAACTGATGGTTGATCTGGTTGATGACGGCGTAGCTGCGAACCAGTCGCACGGCAAGGTAGATCATCAGCAACGCCATCAGGCTGGCGCATACGGCGAGGTAAATATGGTATTGCCGGTCCGTTGCGGCGGTCCGGCGTTGTGTCTCGTTCAATAGCTCATTGATGTTATCGAGTCCCTGGGCGACGGGAATGACACTGATACGCTCGAGCAGATCGTTGACGATGGGCTGTTCCTGGATAATGGTCCTGACATGCTGTGTAAGTGTGATGAAGGGCGACTGCTGTGCGGCGGGCAACTGATGGATGTAGTTGTCCAGTTCGGTTAGCTGGCCTTGTAATTCCTGAGCTTTGTCCGCCGTGACATAGAGCGCATATTCCAAGGTCGTCAGTGTTAGATCGAGGACGATATTGGCGGCAGTCGAGCGTTTCGATGCGGTTGGGCCGTTCATTTCGCCCAGCAGGTTCTGAATCTCGTCTTCTGCTGTCGGCAGCGCGTCCAGGGCAGCGCGCAAGCTTGTGTTGTGTTGCTCGAACTCATCTACCAGCGCGGTCTTGTTCTTCACCGCCTCGACATAGCCCTGGCGCCTGGAGGCCCAGAGCGTTGCCAGCGGACCGGTGCTGTTGAGTTGCTCCAGCTGCTGCCATCTATGGTCCAGGTCAGGTGGGGGGCTTAACGACAGATCGTTGTTGACCCCGATTTTCTTTCTCAGGATCTTGACGTTCCAGTTGGCGTCGGATTGTTTGAGCTGCCGGACGAAATCACGGGACTCGAAATAAGTCGTTGTGTCGTAGGTGTAGGACTTGATCAGGAAGAACATCAAGGCCGAGAAAATCAGCAGCGCGACAGCCAGCAGGGCAGGCCACTTGTATTTCTGGATCAGTGTCGTCACAGGGGACTCCTGTTCAGGGCTGTGGTCGGAAAAGGCGGCAGGTACCTGAGGCAGGCAGGTTCTCGGGGGCTTGATGCGATGGGGCGAGGCGGTATTGATGGGGTAATTGTCGCGTTGGTCGGTCTTGGCCTGGGTACACGTTGAGCTCCCTGCTGACGCTGGATTCGGATCGTCACTCAAGCCAGTGTAGCGCTAACGAAGCGGACAGCCGTGTTGCGAGGGGGGGGCGCGGCCAGGGCAGGCCGCGCCGCCGGGGTCATCGGTTGTCGGCCCGGGTGTCGATGAAGGGCAGCGCACCGCTGGGCAGGACGGTGGTCGGCAGCACACCGTTCCAGCGTTCGGCCTTGGTCAGCTCCACCAGGTTCTGGTTGCTGGCCAGGGCCTGGGCCCGGGCCTTGATGGCTTCGGCTTCGGCCTTGCCGCGAAGTTCGGTGGCCAGGGCGTCTGCCTTGGCCTGGGCGACTTGCGAATCGGCTTCCGCCTGGGCCTGGGTGACGCGGATCTGAGCCTGGACCTGTTCGGTGGCGAGTTGTTGCTCGCGGGTCTTGACCTGGACTTCAGCCGCCATGCGCGCTTCGATGGCCTTCTCGTAGGCGTCACTGAAGTCGATGTTTTCGACCTGTACGCTGTCGATGATCACGGGGCCGGTAATGGTCGATTTGATAGCGGTGGAAATGTCGTTGACGAGCTGGACGCGGTTCTGCACGGCGGCGACGGCGTTGAACTTGCCGAAGACGTTTTCCACCTGCGTAGGCACCTGCCGGCTGATCATCCGGTCCCGGATGCCTTCGAGGTCCTTGAACTGGGTGTAGACCTTCGCAACATCGGAAGGCGCGATATGCCAGGAGACCGAGACCTTGAGCTCGGCGGATTGCTGATCCTTGCTATAGGCCTGGAGGTCGTCATAGGAGGTGACCTGGCTCTGGATGCTGATCAGGCGGACGGATTCGATCATGGGCATCTTGAATGACAGTCCGGGCTCTACCACCCCGACCAGCGCACCGTTGCGCAGCAATACACCGCGCTCGGTTTCGTCGACCGTGTACCAACTGCCGAAGACTACGAATAACAGGATGAAACCCAGGATGGCCGCAACGAGGGAGCTGATGGTCTTGCTGGTCACTTTTTCTTTCCTTGTAGGGTTGCCGAAGGCTGCGATCTTTTTCCAAACGTCAGACACGAAAAAGCCCTGAATAATCAGGGCTCTAACGTATGAATATGGCGGAGGCGATGGGATTCGAACTCATGGACCTGTTACAGTCGACGGTTTTCAAGACCGTTGCCTTAAACCACTCGGCCACACCTCCGTATTGCATTGCGGGCGCCATAATACCCGAATGAAACACACTGTCAAACTCTCTACGTAGCTTGTTACAGAGCGTCTGTTATGATCCTTGCCACTGAATGTTTCAAAACCGGAGGAGTGTCGCCATGCGCGAACAGGATTACGCAGTGAACAACAGCGTGCAGGCCGAGCAGCTAGAGGTTAGCCGTGTCCTGCGCAACACTTATGGCCTGCTGGCGTTGACGCTGGCTTTCAGCGGTGTGATGGCCTATGTCGCCCAACAGATGCGTGTCGGCTACCCGAACATCTTCGTGGTGCTGATCGGCTTCTACGGCCTTTTCTTCCTGACCAACAAACTTCGTGATTCGGGTTGGGGCCTGGTGTCGGCGTTTGCGCTGACCGGCTTCATGGGCTTTTTGCTCGGCCCGATCCTCAACCGCTATCTGCAGATGCAGGGTGGAGCCGAGCTGGTCAGCGCGGCGTTCGCCATGACCGCACTGGTGTTCGGTGGGCTGTCGGCCTACGTGCTGGTTTCCCGCAAGGACATGAGTTTCCTGAGCGGTTTCATCACCGCTGGCTTCTTTGTATTGCTGGGCGCGACGCTGGCCAGCTTCTTCTTCCAGATCAGCGGCTTGCAGCTGGCAATCAGCGCCGGTTTCGTGCTGTTCTCGTCGGTCTGCATCCTGTACCAGACCAGCGCCATCATCCACGGCGGCGAGCGTAACTACATCATGGCGACCATCAGCCTGTATGTGTCGATCTACAACCTGTTCGTCAGCCTGCTGCAGTTGTTTGGCCTGATGGGCCGCGACGACTGATCGCCCTGTCACACTGGAAGCCCGCCTTTTCGGCGGGCTTTTTTTCGTCCACGAAATCTGCGATTGCGCTCAGTTCATCGGCGGCAAGCGTCGCTTGACCGGCGTCTTCTTGACGATGGCCGTATTGGTTTCGGCCAGCACGTTGAGCTTATCCAGGACGGTATCGAGTTGCTCCATGGAGCGGACGTGGAGTCGGGCGATGAAGCAGTCATCGCCGGTCACCTTGTCGCACTCGGTGAATTCGGCGATGGCCTGGATTTGCCGCTCCACCTCTTGCAACTGCCCCGGCAGCGGGCGGATGCGCACAATCGCCTGGAGCTGGTAGCCGAAGCTTTTCGGGTCAACCTCAACGGTGTATCCCCTGAGTACACCACGCTCTTCGAGTCGGCGAAGGCGCTCGGCGACGCTGGGGGAAGATAGGCCGCTCAGGTTCGCCAGGGCCTTGAGGGAGAGGCGGGAGTCTTCCATCAAGGCAGCGATGAGGATCTGGTCGATGTCGTCGGTCATACAGGCTCCGTTAGGTGAATGTTCGATCTTGCCTTGATAAAAAAGGTCGAAAGGCAGTTTAGCCTTTTTCACGCTATGGAGAAGCCTGCGGATGGCCCGGCATACTGTGCCTCACTTGCTGAAGGAGCCTGAAGATGGACAAGACCTTACGTCGCGGTTCGCTGGAAATGACCGCCGCCATGTTGATTTCCGGAACCATCGGCTGGTTCGTGCTGGTGTCCGGCCTGCCGGTGCTGGATGTGGTGTTCTGGCGTTGCGTGTTCGGCGCCGCCACCTTGTTGATGATTTGCGCCGGTTTTGGATTCCTGCGCCGGGACATCCTGAGCCGCACGACTTTCCTGCTGGCGGTGCTCAGCGGCGTGGCAATCGTTGGCAATTGGGTGTTGTTGTTCGCGTCCTACTCCCGCGCTTCGATTGCCATCGGCACGGCGGTGTATAACGTACAGCCATTCATGCTGGTGGGCCTGGCCGCGCTGTTTTTGGGAGAAAAGATTACCGCGCAAAAGCTGTTCTGGCTGGCAGTGTCGTTTCTTGGAATGCTGGCAATCGTCAGCGCCCACGGTGAGCAAGGGCAGGGCGGTGACGATTATCTGGCAGGTATCGCCCTGGCGCTCGGTGCGGCGTTGCTGTATGCCATCGCCGCGCTGATCATCAAGCGCCTGAGCGGTACGCCACCGCATCTGATCGCGCTGATCCAGGTCAGTACCGGCGTATTGCTGCTGGCACCCTGGGCTAACCTCTCGGCCATACCGCAACAGCTCGAGGCTTGGGCCAGCCTGGTGACCCTTGGCATGGTTCACACTGGCGTGATGTACGTGTTGTTGTACAGCGCGATCCAGCGACTGCCGACGGCCATCACCGGCGCGCTGTCTTTCATCTACCCCATTGCGGCGATCTTCGTGGATTGGTTCGCCTTCGGCCATCGCCTTGAACCGCTGCAATGGCTGGGCGTGGCAGCGATCCTGCTGGCGGCCGCCGGCATGCAGCAGGGCTGGGGCTCCAGGATTCACCGCCCGGCCCTGCAGTCACGCACCGTTGATGCGGATCAAAAGATGTAGTCGGTGGTGAGGAAGTTCGAATCACGCTCCCGGATGATGTCGCTGATCAGTGCCTTGTTGTTCTCCTGGAATTTGGTCGCCACCAGGGTACGGATCGAGAAGGTGCGCAGCGCGTCGTGAACGGACAGCGTGCCTTCGGCCGAATTCTTCCGACCGTTGAACGGGAAGGTGTCCGGGCCACGCTGGCACTGGGCGTTGATGTTGATACGCCCGACCTGATTGGCGAAGGTGTCCACCAGCCTGCCGACTTGGGCCGGGTTGGTGCCGAAGATGCTCAGTTGCTGGCCGAAGTCGGACTCAAGCACATAGTCGACCACGGTATCGAGGTCGCGGTATGGCACGATTGGGACCACCGGGCCGAATTGCTCCTCGTGGTAGACCCGCATCGTAGTGTTCACCGGGTAGAGCACCGCCGGGTAGAAGAATGAGCTGCGGGACTCGCCGCCGTGGGCGTTCATGACGGCGGCGCCTTTGGCCACGGCGTCAGCCACGAGCGAGTGCAGGTAATCGACCTTGCCTGTCTCCGGCAGTGGCGTCAACGCCACGCCATCTTCCCACGGCATGCCCGGTTTCAAGGCGGCGAGCCTGGCATTGAATTTTTCGATGAAGGCCGGCGCGATGTCCTCGTGGACGAACAGGATCTTCAATGCAGTGCAGCGCTGGCCGTTGAACGACAGCGAGCCGGTCAGTGCCTCGCTGACAGCATTGTCCAGGTCGACTTCCGGCAGGACCAGGCCGGGGTTCTTCGCGTCCAGGCCCAGCGCGGCACGCAAACGGTGCGGACGCGGGTGCAGTTTCTTCAGGTCGCTGGCCGCCTTGTTGGTCCCGATGAAGGCAAAGATGTCGATCTTGCCGCTGGCCATCAATGCACTGACGGTTTCCCGGCCGCTGCCGTAGATCACGTTGATCACCCCCGCCGGGAAACTGTCGCGGAAAGCTTCCAGCAGCGGGCGCACGAGCAATACACCGAGCTTAGCCGGCTTGAACACCACTGTGTTGCCCATGATCAGGGCAGGGATCAATGTGGTGAAGGTCTCGTTCAGCGGGTAATTGTAAGGCCCCATGCACAACGCCACGCCCAGAGGGACGCGACGGATCTGGCCAAGGGTGTCCTGTTCCAGTTCGAAGCGGCTGGAGCGGCGGTCCAGTTCCTTGAGGGCATTTATGGTGTCGACAATGTAGTCACAGGTACGATCGAATTCCTTCTGCGAGTCCTTGAGGTTTTTGCCGATCTCCCACATCAGCAACTTCACCACTGTTTCGCGTTGCTCGCGCATGCGTGCCAGGAAGCTCTCCACGTGACGGATTCGTTCGGCAACGCGCATCGTCGGCCACTGGCCCTGGCCGCGATCATAAGCGCGGACAGCCGCGTCCAGAGCGGTGAGGGCGGTTTCGGCATCCAGCAGCGGAGTGCTGCCGAGTATCACCTGCTCGTCACCTTGTTCGCCGGCCAGATACACGGGGCTGCGCACCACGGCCAGCGGCCCTTGCCAGGTTTTCAGCACGCCATCGACCAGGTATTCGCGTTGCTCGATCCGCCCTTCGAGGCGGTAGGCCTGGGGAATGTCTACGGCACCGGGAAACAGGTTGGCGAGAAGGTTGGCTGTGTCCATGTCGTTACTCCCTGAGTGAAATGAGCCATGGGCTGATGGCAAATGATCAATACAGGGTTATACGCCTTATTGGAGGGAGTTTTTAAGGGGGCAGGGTGCAATTGTGGCGCAGGGGCTGGCGGCGCTGTACCTCCGCCGGCCCCGGCACGTCGTTTTACCAACGCATCCGCACACCCAGGCTGGTGATGACGCCATTGAGGTCGTTGTCATCGACGTCGCTGCTGTAGTCGGCGCTGACATACAGGCTCACCACCGGTGTGACCCGGGCGACCAGGCCAAGACCGACTTCGACGGTCGAGGACTTGCGGCTGCTGCTGATCTTGTCGACTTTATCCAGGGTCAAGGTGTCTGCGCTCTGGACGGTGTGCCACAGGTTGGTCCGCACGTAGGGCTCCACGCCCAGGCCGTTGACTTGATAACGACCCTTGAGGCGTGCGCCGACGCGGCCACTCCAGGTGCTCAGCTCATTGCCGCTATTATCTGCGGTGTGCGCAGTATCGAGGGTGATGCGTCGATTGATCAGTTGCGCCTGGGGTTCGACCACCCAGTTCTCGCTGATGCCGATGGGAAAGCCGCCTTCGACCGACAGCGTGACGGCGTCGCCTTCGGTGGCCTGGCGCTGGCCTTGTTCGTTGCGGCTGTAACCGCTGACCCGGCCGCCGCTGGCGCTCAGGTCGACATGCCAGCCGGCGGGGCCGGTCAGGCTCCAGTAGGCACCCAGGTTCGTCCCTTGCAGGTTCAAAGTATCTTTGCCCTGTCTGGCCATGGCGGGTGTCACCCATGTACCTGCGGCGTTGCCTATGAGCGAGTGCTGTTCGCTGATCAGCCCCATGCGTTGGGTATGACCGCTGTCGTTACGCAGAGTGAACAGCGCAGGGCTCTTGTTGGAAGCGGGATCGGTGTTGATAAGCGCGGTATTCGGGCTGCCGGGGCTTGTTCGGTCATACCAGGTGGGTGCTGATTGCTCGGCAGGCCAGGCCAGTGCTTCCATGGATGAACACAGCAGCAGCGACGTCGATACGGTGTAGAAAGCGGTGGCGATCTCTTGTGGGCGGTGGGAGGTTTTCATGGGGGTCTGCCTTGCAATTGCATGCATTTCTCGCCTGGCGTCTCTCCTACCCCGAATGAGGGGCGACCGAATGGATTGAGGCAAGTCTCGGGCGTCCCGCCCCAGGCTCTGTACGAAAAGCCTTGATACTTGTTGCGGGTTCCAGAGGCCTGCCCCTGACTGTGTTTCCGGGGGTAGTACGGTGTAGTCAAGAAGACCGAAGCCGTCGCGTCAAGAAACTGGACGACGAGTGGCAATGTGAAATCAATCTTTGTAACTGGCTGATTTATATCGTGATAATAGACGTTAGTTGGGCGTCAAAAAATTACCGCGCGAACGCATTTTCTCCTCACCAGCTGACCCGCAGACCCAGGTTTCCCGCCACGCCGCGTTGCTGATTGCTATCGAGGTTATTGCTGTAGTCCGCATTGGCGTAGACGCTGACCGAGGGCGCGAGGCCGACGATGACGCCAACGCCCAGGTCGCCGGTGGAGGCGCGCTGCTGGGTCTCGATCCGTTCGGCGTTGTCGAACGTGACCGAGTCGGAGCCGGAGAACGTGTGCCACAGGTTGGCACGCAGATACGGTTCCACTGGCAGGCCGCTGACTTGATAGCGACCCTTGAGCCGAGCCCCGAGACGGCCCGTCCAGGCGCTGTCCGAATCGAACTCCACCCTGGAAATCCCGTCATCCTGAGTGTCGAGGGACACTTTCTGGTGGATGAGCTGGACCTGGGGTTCGAGCACCCAGTCGGTGGTCACCGCGAAGGGATAGCCGGCCTCTGCCGACAGGGTCAGTGCATGTCCGCGATTGTCGATCTTCAGGCCGCGTTCGGAGCGGTTGTCGCCGTTGAGTCGCGTGCCCATCACGACTGCATCGACGTAGCCACCGGTGGGAGCGGTGAGGGTCCAGTAAAGCCCATAGCTGTCGCCGTCGAGTTCGATCTTGCCGGCACGCCGCTCCTTGAACCCTTGATTGAAGCCATCGACGTTACCGTTCAGTTCGGTATGGCCGACGAAGAAGCCGATGCGGTGGGTCTGTCCACCGGACAGCGGTGCGCTGTAGAGGTCGTTGCCCACCTGGAAGCCTTTGATCGACCCATCGAACCGAGGGGAGACCGTACCGGCCCAGGTCTGATCCAGATCCTTGCCATAGACGCGCCCCCAACCCGCGCCGAACGCGCCGGTTTCGGTGAGCAGGCGCTGGTCCCCCTGGCGATCATGGAAAGTACCCAGGGCCATCAGGGTCAGTTGCGCTGCCGCCGGAGGCAAGACCGACCAGGTGGGGACCTCCGGGCGATACAAAGGAATCGGCGCTGCCCCAGGCGCGGGTATGGGCAAGGCAGGCAAGCCGGGGCTGGGCGCGGGTACTGGTCCTGCAACCACGGTCGAGCGCAGGTACCAGCTGTCGCCGTCACCGGTCACGCCACCCTTGAACAGGCGATAGTCGAACGCACCGGCCGACACCGAGTTCGCCAGCGAAAACGCTCCACTGTCGCTGACTGCCCCGCCTTGGGCCTGTACCAGTTCGATGCCGTTCCGGGTGGTCAATGCGCCCGCGCCTCCAAGGTTCACAACAGCGATGGCGGTATTGCCAGTGAGTGTCCCGCCATTGACCACCAGTTTGTCGCTGGGTGAGTCGTCCGCGCCGACCCTTGTCTGCAGGCGCAGTTGTCCATTATTGCCCACATAGTTGCCTTGGACGGTCAGCGTATCGCCGGTGCGGGTATTGCCCTGGGTGAGGTCCACCGTCCCGGCGTTGTTGAGGGTCACCCGTTGGCCGGCGGTAAATGGCGCGAGACTGCCCTCGGTGGAAGTCAGCACACTGCTGGCATCGATGTTGAGTTTTCCCAGGCCCGTGATGCTGTCGCCCAATACTAGAGTGTCCCCCAGGTCCAGGCGTGAGCCCTGGGTGAGATTGACGTCCTCCCAGTTGAGGTAGCGTGCGCCCGTGGCGGAGGTTGTGTTTTCGAACGTCAGCACATCCTGCCCCAGGCCACCGTCCAGATTGGGCGTGACCGCGAGTCCTGTTTCCTCAAGTCGACGCAGCAGCGCCGTATCGCTGCCATCCCCCATCAGGATGGCCGAGTGGATCAGCCCGCCGCTCCACTCCAGCCGGTCATCACCGGCACTGGCCCGGACCTGGCCGATAATTTCGCCGCCGCTCACGGTGATGCTGTCGTTGCCACCGCTGACGCTGACATTGCCGCCAATGCGTCCCGCAGAGAGGATGATGGTGTCCTGGCCGAAGCCGGTCACCAGATTGCCGATGATCTGGCCGCCCGACATATCGAAAAGGTTATCGTCGAGTTTCATGTCGACCCGGCCTATGGTGCCGCCACTCATGCGGGCAATGTCGCCGTCTTCGAAGGCATCGACGATGGTGCCGCCAGTCATCGAGAACGTGTCGAGGCCATCGCCCTGGGACAGGGACAGGATCCGACCGCCTGTCATGAGGAAGTCGTCGGTGCCCGAGCCTTGGCTCACGTCGCCGTCGATCACACTGTTGGCGTGGATCTCGATGTGATCCTCGCCGTCGTCAAAGGTCACGTCGCCCTGGATAAGGCCACTGCCGCTGGCGGGCATCGTCAGGCGGTTGTTGCCTGAAAGATCGGTCAGGCCGGGGCTGGTCCCACTGTCGCAGACGTAGCTGTCGTCACCTGCCGTTGGCGTCAGTGTGCAGGCAGCCAGGGCACTCGGAACGGGGAACAGGAACGGCGTCGAGATCCCCAGGATGTAGAACAGCCGATTGAATCCATGATCGCGCAGGCTCATGTGCTATCCCTCTGCATCGGCATTCCTGGAATGCCGGTATCAGCATTGGCTGCACAACAGCTGGCACTCTGGCCTGGCAACGCGCGCTGTATGGATTGGCACCCTAGCAACGATCAACTGCCGTCGCTACTGTCAGAACTTACAGGTCAAGCGCGATGAATCCGAATAACGTCCGAAACTACAGATGCACTTCCACCGAAAGCGGCAAGTGATCGCTCAAATGCGTCCAGGGCTTGTTGCCCAGGATTTGTGGGGCATGGCTGGTGGCGTTGCGCAAGTAGATGCGGTCCAGGCGCAGCAGTGGGAAACGGGCCGGATAGGTTCTGGCCGGACGCCCATGGTGGTGTTCGAAAGCTTCATGCAGGTACTGACGACGGGCGAGGGCGGTATTGCCGCGAAGCTGCCAGTCATTGAAGTCCCCCGCGACAATCACCGGGGCATGCTCGGGCAACGATTCGAGCAACTGGCAGAGGAGCTTGAGCTGGAGTTGCCGGTGGCTTTCCAGCAGGCTCAAGTGCACGCAGATTCCGTGCACCTCGGCATGGCCCGGCACGTCCAGCACGCAATGCAGCAACCCACGTCGTTCCGGGCCGGTGATGGAGACGTCCAGGTTACGGAACTGGCGGATCGGGTATTTGGACAGCAATGCATTGCCATGATGACCATCGGGGTACACCGCGTTGCGGCCGTAGGCGAAGTCGTTCCACATGCTGTCGGCGAGGAACTCATACTGGGAGGTCTGGGGCCAGTTGTCATAGCGCGACGCATGGCGGTCATGTTCGCCCAGTACCTCCTGCAGGAATACCAGGTCTGCGCCAGTGCTGCGCACTGCTTCGCGCAACTCAGGCAGGATGAAGCGACGGTTGAGGGCGGTGAAACCCTTGTGGGTATTGACGGTAAGAACCCGTAGCCGATGGACCGCCACCGGCGTGTCCAACGGCACCGATTCGACAGCCCGCCAGTCGGGATCTCGAGTCACGTTCACTCCTGAATCAGAGGTGCCTGTTCATGCGACTGATGGCGGCTGCGGCAGTTCCGGATTTTTAGGTGGTGGTTTCAGATGAAGACAATTTCATAGGGCAACCCCATGCGATCCAGAATGACCCGAGGCACCAGCGGAGAAATACCGGTGGCCGGTTCGCCGTTGAGCTGGCTGGCGTAGGCATGCATGGCGTGGCGCTTGCGGGCGGTGGTCCAGACGTCCAGTCGCAGCTTGCGTGCCCGGTGCCAGGGAATCCTGCCCTGTTCGCGAACGGGCCAGTGCCAGGCCCATACAGGCAGCTCGTTGAACGTCGCCCCGACGCTTTCAGCCGCCAGCGCCCCGGCGCGGCCGACGGTGTCGTGGTCGCTGTCGCCGTCCTGGCGCCAGGTGCTGAACACCACGTCGCCCGGCCTCAGGTAATGACCGATGAAGGCAGTCAACTGCGCCTCATGGTCGCACAGGGTCTTTTCCGTGAAGCCGCCTCGTACCCACTGCAGGCCCTGGACCGAGATGCCCAGGCGATGCAGGGCGTCCACGCTTTCCTGGGGATGGGGGCGGTAGATGCGCAGACGCTCATCAGTCCACAAGGGGGACCCCGGATGGCTGAACTCACCGTCGGTGACCGAGATCAGCAACAGAGGCTGGTCAAGATTGCTCAGAAGTTGAAGCAGTCCGCCGCAGGCTCCGATCTCATCGCCGGGATGGGGCGCGAGGATGACGGCGCGGGCACCTGCGGGGACCAGTGTCTGGGTACTGATGATGGGAATGTCGGCCAGTTGGGGCGCGCTGTTCCATATCTGCGGGTGTTGCCGGCCTTGCAAGCGAGAGGCATGTTTCATGAGGACATCCTTGTTATGTTCAATCTTTCAGCCATGCATCGAACTCACTGCGCGATGATGCCGCTAACGGCCAGGCTGCGATCCGCGGTACTCCGATCCTGGAATCGACCGCATGTGAAGTATTGACCATGACGGTCGATTCGTCGCGTCACTTGTGTATCTGAACTGCAGTTTTTCGTCGGAACTGGACTGCATGAGCCCACAACACCGCGTCCTTGCGGTGTGCTTGGCCTCTGTAACTTTTCTTATCGTCAGCGCTGCTATTGCTCCTCCCGTTGCAATTCGAACAGCAGCAGCGAGCGTCCTGTCACGGAGTACTCGGCATCGAAGTCGAAACGCTCCTCGCCTCGAATGGTTGGCTGGTTGGTGTCCACCATACAGGTCCAGAAACTGCCTTCGGGCACCTCCGGCAGACGGAAGTTGACAATGTCATGGTGTGCGTTGACCACCAGCAGCAGTGTCGCGTCACCGCCCTTGCGGCGGATACCGGTTTCCTGGGCACGGCCGTCCATCAGCATGCCCAGGCAGCGACCATGGCTGTCCTGCCAATGCTCGACGGTCATTTCACTGCCATCCGGTGCCAGCCAGGTGACGTCCTTGACGCCGATATCCTCGTTGTAATTACCCACCAGGAAGCGTCCACGCCGCAGGATCGGATAGGCCAGGCGCAGCTTGATCAGGCGCTTGACGAACTGCAGCAGCGCGGCGCCGTCCTCGCTCAGGTCCCAATTGACCCAACCGATCTCGCTGTCCTGGCAATAGGCGTTATTGTTGCCATGCTGGGTCCGGGCGAACTCGTCACCGGCGACGATCATCGGCGTACCCTGGGCCAACAGCAGTGTCGCGAAGAAGTTGCGCATCTGGCGATGGCGCAATGCGTTGATTTGCGGATCATCCGTCGGGCCTTCGACGCCATGGTTCCAGGACAGGTTATTGTTGCTGCCGTCCTGGTTGTTTTCGTCGTTGGCCTCGTTGTGCTTGTCGTTGTACGACACCAGGTCGTGCAGCGTAAACCCATCATGGGCGGTGACGAAGTTCACCGAAGCGTAGGGGCGCCGCCCGCGCTGGTTGAACATCTCTCCCGAGGCCGTCATGCGGCTGGCGAAGTCGGCGAGTTGGCCATCGTCGCCTTTCCAGAAGGCTCGAACCGTGTCGCGGAATTTGTCGTTCCACTCGACCCAGCCCGGCGGGAAACGGCCCACCTGGTAGCCACCGGGGCCGCAGTCCCAAGGCTCGGCGATCAGTTTCACCTGACGCAGCACCGGGTCCTGGCGGCAGGCGACGAGGAAGCTGTGACGCTCGTCGAAGCCGTCGTGATAACGCCCCAGGATGGTCGCCAGATCGAAGCGGAAGCCATCCACGTGCATTTCCGTGGCCCAGTAGCGCAGGGAGTCAGTGACCATTTGCAACACGCAGGGGTGGCTCAAGTCCAGGGTGTTGCCGGTGCCCGAGTCGTTGATGTAATAGCGCTTGTCGTCGGGCATCAGCCGGTAATAGGAGGCGTTGTCGATGCCACGCATGGACAGGGTCGGGCCTTGCTCGTTGCCTTCTGCGGTGTGGTTGTAGACCACGTCGAGGATGACCTCGAGGTTGGCCTCATGCATGTGGGCGACCATTTCCTTGAACTCGGCGATCTTGCCGCTGGCCAGGTAGCGCGGGTCCGGGGCGAAGAACGCGATGCTGTTGTAGCCCCAGTAATTGGTCATGCCTTTGTGTAGCAGGTGTTGGTCGTTGACGAACGCGTGGATGGGCAATAGCTCCACGGACGAGACACCCAGTTTACGGATGTGGTCGATCACATCGTCCACCATCAGCCCGGCGAATGTGCCGCGCAAGTGCTCGGGCACCGAGGGATGGCGCATGCTGAAGCCGCGCACGTGGGTTTCGTACAGGATGGTCTTGTCCCACGGCACGCTGACGCGATGGTCGTGCCCCCAGGTGTGGGCCGGGTCGATGACCTTGCATTTGGGCACGAACGGGGCGCTGTCCCGTTCATCGAAGCTCAGGTCGCCGTCGGGGTGGCCGATGGTGTAACCGAACAGGGCTTCGGACCACTTGAGTTCGCCCACCAGTTGCTTGGCGTAGGGATCGATCAGCAACTTGTTGGGGTTGAAGCGATGGCCGTTTTCGGGATCGTACGGACCGTAGACCCGGTAGCCGTAGATCAACCCTGGATGAGCGTCTGGCAGGTAACCGTGGTAGATCTCGTCGGTATACTCCGGCAGCTCGATGCGCTCGAGCTCAACCTCGCCGGTGTCATCGAAGATACACAGTTCGACCTTCGTGGCATTGGCTGAAAACAGCGCGAAGTTGACCCCCAGGCCATCCCAGGTCGCGCCGAGGGGAAAAGGCAGCCCTTCACGAATCCGCGAAGCCTCGATAACGGGCGGCGGCGTGTTTTTCTTTGGACGGGTCATGTTTGCTCCTGCAATAGACAGCCGGATACAAGGCTGTTGACTCTGAATGCGATGAATTCATAGAGGCCGCGGTGCCCGGCCCTGTCAGGCTCTGCTTGAAAAGCCTTGATACTCGTTCATGCGGCGTTGAAAACCGGCTCGGAATGCACAAGCCTAGGAGAGGCGCCCTGAAGGCGCACAGCGGTCCTCATGCAACGACTGCTGCACACCCGGCGGGGACGGCTCCTCTCGCCACAAGCACGACGTACAACGCCCGTAGATGCATGGCTACAGGTCGATGATCAGACCGCTGGAGGCTTGCGCGCCGCTCGTGGTTTCTTTTCTGCCGACTTGGTTGCCGAGGGCACCACGGCTGTGCTTGCAGAGGGTTTGGCTGCCGGCTTGGCCTTGGGCGCGGTGCTTTTCGCAACGGCCTTGGCGGCAGCGCTCTTGGCCGCTGCAGGTTTGGCGCCATCTGCTTTGGCCACCGCGGGCTTGGCGGCCTTGGGTGGCTTGCTTGGGGCCAATGCTTCGGCCTCGGCGAGCTTGCGGGCCATCTCCCAGTGGCGTTTTTCCTGTCCTGTGGGCTTACCCTCGGATTCCCAGATCTGATAGGCAAACTCACGGATGCGTTTATCGTCGGTGCTCATCGCGGTGCTCCTGATTGGATAAAGATGTTGACCGGGAAATCCCCCAGCGCGGCGCTGACCATCAGCTCCCCTTGGGGTGTGACTGCTGCGCTTGCAAAAAGTCCCTTCAGTTTTCCATCCTCGGCAGCGAACGGTAACGACACGCGGGTATCGCTCCAAACCGACGCAGCCACCTGTGGCTCGGCACTGTTTTCCAGCAGCCGGGCCGCATGGATCGGTACCACCACGATCGCTCGCTGTTGCCCGTATTCGCGCATGAAGGCCAGGATCCGGTCGGCATGCTCGCCGTGTACCTGCAGCGGTTGGTAGCGCCCCTGCTGGAACACTTGTGGGTACAGCGCCCGTAAGGTCAATGTCCTGGCGATCAGGGCCTGCTTGATCCGGCCGTCGCGCCAGTCGCGTACCAGCGTGGCTGGCGCACTGTCGGCCTGTAACGCCTTGCGGCGCGCATCGAAGTCCACGGGGCGACGGTTGTCCGGGTCTACCAGGCTGAAGTCCCAGAATTCATTGCCCTGATACAGATCGGGTACGCCAGGTACCGTCATGCGCAGCAAGGTTTGCGCCAAACTGTTGAGGGCGCCCGCCGGGGCAATGGCCTGCACCGCATCGGCGATGGCGCTGCGTAGCGGCAGCCCTTCATCACCGAGCAGCAACCGTTCGAGGAACATCTGGGTCGCCTGCTCATAGGCGTCGTTGACGGACGCCCAACTGCTCTGCAACTTGGCTTCGCGCAGGGCCTTGCGCTGCCATTGCCATAAACGCTCGTTGTAGCCGGCGAGCGCCTGCTGGTCCTGGAGATCGAGGTCCAGCGGCCAACTGCCGAGCAGCGCCTGATACAGGATCAGTTCATCGCCGGTCGAAGGCGCCGAGGGGTCGCTGTGCAGCGACGGAGCAAGGATGCGCCATTGCTCCACGCACGAGGTGTACCAGTCGGCGCGTTCGCTGAGTACCGCCAGCCGGGCCCGGGTATCTTCGCCACGCTTGTGGTCGTGGGTAGCGGTGGTGATCAGGTTGTCGGGGAAATGTTCGAGTCGCGCCAGGCAGGCGTCGTGGAATTCCTGCGGCGGGGCACTGAAACGCTCGGTGTTGTAGCCCACGTCGTTACGCGACAGCAGCACCGCCGAGCGGTAGAGCGCCGTATCTTCCACGGCTTTGGCGGCGGCGGGTGAGGTCAGTTGCTGGAAACGGACACAGGCATGACGCAGGCGTTTGCGCTGGCTGCCACGTGGGCGTTGTCGCCACGCCATGCCGCCGAGCCAGGTGGCCAGGCAATCGAGCACGGGCCAGTCGGCCTCGCTGAGGTTTTGCCGGGCGCCTTCCAGCGCTTTCTGGAAAAACCCATCGTCTTCGGCGCTGCGACCGAGGGCACTGATGTAGGTGCGGTATACCGGGAAATGCACGATCAGCTCTTGCAAGGCCCGCCTGATCGCGCCCAGGGTCAGGTCCCGGGTCATTACATCGTCGCGGGCCACCTGGAGCAGGGCTTGGGCGACGCTTTCGAAATCACTGGCCAGAGAGCCGTTGAGAATCTGCTGACGGGCCAGGCGGGCCTCTTCGATAAAGTGCGCCGGCCGCTCGCTGTTCCGGCTCCAGAACTCGGCAAGGGCATCGGCACCGCTCGGGTCATGCTGCAACAGTGAAACCTGGTTCATGAACTCATAGCCGGTGCTGCCGTCGACCTTCCAGTCCTGGCGCAGGGTTTCGCCATCGCCAAGGATTTTCTCGACAAAGATGGGCAGGTGCCGCGAGGGCGACAAGGCATCGACGCGCCTGCGCAGCTTGCGGCAGTAGCCGCGAGGATCGGCCAGGCCATCGATGTGATCGATACGCAACCCGTCCACCAGGCCCTCGGCGATCAGTTCGAAAATCTTCGCGTGGGTCGCTTCGAACACGGCGGTTCGCTCGACCCGCAGCCCACCCAGTTCATTGACATCGAAAAAACGCCGCCAATTGATGTCGTCCGCCGCCGTGCGCCAACTGGCCAGTCGATAGCTTTGGCGCTCGAGCAGTTCATGCAGCTTTTCGAAGCCCTGGGGCTGTGTGGCGTCATAGCTCTGCAAATTGTCTTCGATAGCGGCCAGGATGTCGGGGCGGGTTGCCAGCTCGCCCAGTTCGGCCTGCAGCGGGCGGGCGAGGGTATGGGCATCGGTCTGGTAGTTCAGGGTAGTGAAGCGCTCGGCCAGGGCCTTGAGCGCTTCGGCCTGTTCGGCTGGCAGGTTTTCCGCGGGCTTGAGCAGTTCGCCATACTGCATCGGACAGATGGGAAAGTGGTGCTCGTAATGTTCGGCGTAAAAGCTGCCGCGACTCGGGTCGAAGCGCAGTTGCAGCGTACCTTCCTGCAACGCCACGCCGTAGTCGCTGCCCAGGAACGGCAGCAGCAACTGGCCCTCCATCAACGGGTCGGGAGAATGCCACTGGATATCGAAGAACTGACCATAGGGACTCAGGCGCCCCCATTCCAGCAAGTCCAGCCACCAGGGGTTGTCATTGCCGCCAACGGCCATGTGATTGGAGACGATGTCGAGGATCAGGCCCATCCGATGCTCGCGCAGCTCTGCGACGAGACGCTTGAGCGCTGCTTCACCGCCCAGCTCGGGATTGACCTGGGTCGGATCGACCACGTCATAGCCGTGCATCGATCCGGCTCGCGCCTTGAGCAACGGCGATGCATAGACATGGGTGATGCCCAGCGAGGCGAAGTACGGCACTTGGGCGATCGCATCGTCCAGGGTAAAACCTTTATGGAACTGCAGGCGCAAGGTGGCCTGCAAGGGTTGGATCGGCGTCTGTTTCATCGGTCACGCTCGTTCGCCTGAAGCCTCGCGCAGGCGAGAATTTCCAGACGCCGGGCGGCGTCCGGGCCATCCAGCAGCGCCTGGCTTTCGCAAGGCAGGCGCCTGCGCCAATTGGGGTGGGTGTCGATAGTGCCCGGCAGGTTGGCCTGTTCTTCGATACCCAGGGCATCTTCGAGCGGCAACAGCACCAGCGGTGCACGGGTATGGCCCAGGAAGCGGACGCTGGCATCCAGCACCTGGTCGGTTTCGCGATGTTCCTCGCGGAAATTCTGCGGATCCTGGTTCAATACCTGGCGCAAGCCTTCGCGTTCACGCTCACGGTGTCTGCGCCAATCCATTTCCGTGTGAGAGTCGATCAGGTCCAATCGGGCATTCCAGTCGATGTCGTGGCCATGCCACCAACCGTTCAGCGTTGGCAGGTCATGGGTGCTGGTGGTCGCCAGCGCGTTGTCCGGCCAATCGAGGATAGGCTTGAAGCGGGTGTTGTCCTGTTCGAACAACAGCACGCGCATGCCGAGGATCGAGCGTGCGCTGAGTTTTTCCCGCAGGCCGTCGGGCACGGTACCGAGGTCTTCGCCCAGTACGATGGCCTGGTGGCGATGGGATTCGAGGGCCAGCAGGCGCAGCAAGTCGTCCACCGGGTAATAAAGGTAGGCACCATCGGTGGGCGGCGCACCATTGGGGATCACCCACAGGCGCTGCAGCCCCATGACGTGATCGATGCGCAAGCCGCCGGCGTGGGCGAAGTTGGCTCGCAGCATTTCAATGAAGGCGCGAAAACCGTTGCGCACCAGGCCTTCCGGCGAGAATGCGGAGATTCCCCAGCCCTGGCCGGAACGGTTCAGGATATCCGGTGGTGCGCCCACGGTCAGCGAGGCCAGCAATTCGTCCTGCCGGCTCCAGGCCTGGCTGCCGGCGCCATCAGCCCCCACGGCCAGGTCGGCGATCAGGCCGATGCCCATGCCGCTGGATCTGGCAGCGCTCTGGGCGCGCTCCAGGCATCGGGCAATCAACCACTGGCAAAAAGCATGGAAACCGATTTCATCGGCATGTTCTTCAGCGAAACGCGCCAGCGTCGGGCTGCGTGGATTACGCCACTCATCAGGCCATTGGCGCCAGTCGAGGCTCTCGCCCCGGGCGGCGCGTTCGGCTTGCAAGGCTTCGAAGCGACAGTGGTTCTCCAGGGCCTCGCCACCGCTGTGCCGGAAGCTGCCGAAATCTTCATGCAGCGGATGCTGACCCTGATTGAAGCCGTCATAAAGGGCGCGCAGGATCTTCTGCTTGGCTTCGGCCGCCACAGGCCAGTCGACCAGCGGCTGTTCCTCCAGATGACGCAGTTGATGGGTCAGGCCCGTGGCATCGATGGCCGTGCGTAACGCCCGTTCGCCGAGGATCGTGCCGGGTGCGGCGTACAGGCTGTTGAGAAACAGTCGGCTGGAGGGCGAGTAGGGGCTATAACGGCCGGTGTCGCTGCTGAACATCGCATGGATCGGGCTGATCGCCAGGGCGTCGGCGCCGCGTTCGCCGGCCATGCGGGCCAGTTCTTCCAGTGCCTGCGTATCGCCAAAACCGCCATCGCCGGGGCGGCGCAATGCATATAACTGTGCACTCAAACCCCATGCCCTGGGAGTCGGATCGTCCACCGCATCGGCAACGCTGTAACAGCGAGCCGGCGCCACGGCGAGGGTGAAGTGCTGGTCCTGGATGCTGACGTGCTGATACCCAACCGGGACCATGCCCGGCAGCCTGGCATCGGCGTCGAGTTTCAGGTGCAGGGTCGCGCCATCCTCGAGTCGGATTTCGCATGGGGTCGACCCTTCGAAATAGCGGCTCAGGTCTACGCTGACACCGGCGTCGGCGGTGATCAGCGGGGGCAGGCGATGGTTTTGCTGGTCTTCCTGCAATTGCAGCAGGCTGGCGTCGATTTCCTGAGCACTGCCGGCTGGATGGCCGAGGCCGGTCAGGACCGAACGCAAGACGGCGGGAGAAACTTTCTGGGGCCGGCCGTTGGCGTCGATCCAGTCCACAGCCAGGCCCGCTCGCCCGGCGAGGATCTCCAGTTGTGCATCGCTCATAGGCGCTCTCCAGTGATGTCAGGTAACTTAACCGCTTGAGTCAGGGTGACCAGCGCGCAATAGGGCGCAAGGACGCCCTGTTGCAACAGACCCATGGCTTGCGGCGGATGTTCGAAAAGAATGCGTCCGTCCTCCGCGGCGGTATGTTCAACCGACTGTTCACTGAGGTTCAGGTCGATGCGCAACACGCTGCCATCTTCCATTCGCCAGCGGGCGCTGATCGCGCCCTGGCCCAGCACGTCGGCCCCGAGGGCCTGGATAGCGGGCAGGCGCGGCACGATTTCTTCACGGCGGATCTTCAGCAACTGGCGATACAGGGCCTCGTTGGCCAGTTGCTCCGGTTCAAGGATCTCCAGGTCAGGGCGTGAAGCTTCGAAGGTCTCGACTGCGTTGGGATCTGGAATCCGCTCGCGCTTTTGCGGATCGGCGAAGGCGCTGAAGGCCTTGAATTCGTTGCGCCGACCTTCGCGTACCAGTTCCGCCAGCTCGCCGTGATGGCTGGTAAAGAACAGGAACGGTTGTCCGGCTTTCACTTCGTCGCCCATGAACAGCAACGGGATCATCGGCGACAGCAGCAACAGGACCGTGGCCGCCTGCAACGCCTGGGGATGCGCCAGTTGATGCAGACGCTCGCCCAGGGCCCGGTTGCCGATCTGGTCGTGGTTCTGCAGGAACAGCACGAAGGCATTGGCCGGCAGATGGCCGCTGGGTTCTCCCCGAGATTCCCCGTGGCGGTTGATATGGCCCTGGAAGACGAAACCCTGGCTGAGGCAGCGCGCCAGCTTCTCCGTGGGTTGTTCGGCATAGTCTGCGTAATAGGCGTCGGTCTCGCCGGTCAGCAAGACATGCAAGGCATTATGGCCATCGTCGTTCCATTGGGCGTCGTAGCCTTGTTCCAGCAGGCTGGCCTGGTTGTGTTCGTTCTCCACGGTCAGCCAGACATGCCGCGTCGGATCGACCTGCTGACGGACCCTGGCGGCCAGTTCCTGGAGGAAGTCCGGGTCTTCGATGGCGTGCACGGCATCCAGGCGCAGGCCGTCGAAACGGTATTCCAGCACCCACATGAGCGCATTGTCGATGAAGAAATCCCGCACTTCGCGACGCCTGAAATCAATGGCCGCGCCCCAGGGGGTGTGCTTGTCTTCGCGGAAGAAGCCCTTGGCATAGCGATGCAGGTAATTGCCGTCGGGGCCGAAGTGGTTGTAGACCACGTCCAGGATGACGGCGAGCCCGTGCCCATGGGCGCTGTCGATCAGGTGCTTGAGCTGTTCCGGCGTGCCATAGGAGGCCTGGGGCGCGTACGGCAGGACGCCGTCATAGCCCCAGTTGCGGTCGCCCGGAAACTGCGCCAGCGGCATCAGTTCGATGGCGGTCACGCCCAGCCCGGCCAGGCGTGCCAGTTGCTGTTCGACGCCCTCGAACCCTCCGAGGGCGCCGACATGCAGTTCGTAAATCACCGCTTCGTACCAGGGACGACCGGACCAACTGGTGTGCCGCCACTGGTACGCGTGGGGATCGACCACCACGCTCTGGCGATCGATGTCACCGGCCTGGGCGCGGGAGGCGGGGTCAGGCACCTCCAGTTCGCCGTCGATGTTGAAGCGATAACGGGTGCCGGCGGCGCAACGGGTCTGGATCATGAACCAGCCGTTGGCCTGAGGCAGCAGGGGTATTGAGTCTCCAGTGTCGAGTTCGACACTGACGTAAAACGCATCCGGGGCCCACAGGGCGAAACGAGTGTGCTCGGTATCAAGCATGATCGCGCCGTGAGTCCAGGTTTCAGGCGTCCTTGACGGCATCGATCACCTCATTGTCTGGTCGATTTGCCCAGCGATTTCGCCACCAGTTGTTCATAGAGTTCGGCGTAAGGTTCGACCGCCTTGCACCAGTTGAAAGGCGCCGACATCGCCCGGCACCGCATGGCGTTGAGCAGCTCGGGGAACGAGAAGACCTTGAAGGCCCGGCTCAATGCCTGTTTGTAGCTGTCCACGGTGGATTCATTGAACAGGAAGCCGGTGATGCCATCCTCGATGGTGTCGGCCAGCCCACCGGTATTGCGCGCCACCGGCAGCGAGCCGAAGCGTTGGGCATACATCTGGCTCAGGCCGCAGGGCTCGTAGCGCGACGGCATCAGCAGGAAATCGCTGCCCGCGAACATGCGCCGTGCGTCGGTTTCGTTGAAGCCGATGCGTACGCCGATCCGTCCCGGGAAGCGCAGGGCCAGTTCACGCATGGCCTGTTCTTCCTCCGGTTCGCCACGGCCGATAATGGCGATCTGGCCTCCGGATTCGACGATGAACTCAGCCACGGCTTCGGTCAGGTCCAGGCCTTTCTGATACACCAGGCGGGACACCACGGCGAACAGCGGGCCCTTGGCGTCGTCCAGGCCGAAGAGTTCGCGTACATGGGCAGCATTCGCCGCCTTGCCTTCCCAGTCGCCGATGGCGAACTGGCGGTACAGGTGGGTGTCGGTGGCCGAATCCCAACTTTCATCGATGCCGTTGGGGATGCCGCTGAGCAGGCCCTGCTGCGTCTTGGCCGCGAGGAAACCGTCGAGCCCGCAACCGAACGCAGGCGTGGTGATTTCCTGGGCATAGGTGGCACTGACGGTGGTGATGTGGCTGGAATAGGCCATGCCGGCCTTGAGAAACGACAACTTGCCGTAGAACTCCATGCCTTCCTGTTGCAGCGCATGTTCAGGAATGCCCAGTTCAGGGCAGGACGCCAGGCTGACTACGCCCTGGTACGCCAGGTTGTGGATGGTGAACAACGTCGGGGTGCGCTGGCCGCGCCAATGCATATAGGCAGGCGCCAGTCCGGCCGGCCAGTCGTGGGCGTGGACCAGATCGGGGCACCAGTGAATCTGGGCGAGGTTGGCCGCGATGTCCGCCGCCGCGAGGCCCAGGCGAGCGAAACGGATGTGATTGTCGGGCCAGTCGCGGCCGTTGTTGGCGCCATAGGGCGAGCCTTCTCGCGCATACAGCTCGGGGCAGATCAGCACATAGATCACCAGGCCATCGGCCATGTCCATGCGTCCGATCTTGCAAGGCGGCAGCGCCGCATGCCCGCCCAGTTCGCCGATAATGTGGATCGGATTGCCACTGTTCATCACCTGCGGGTATCCGGGTATCAGCACCCGGACATCATGCAGGCCGGCCATGGCTCGGGGCAGGGCGGACGAGACGTCGCCCAGGCCGCCCGTCTTGACCAGGTCGGCGATTTCCGAGGTCACGAACAGGATCTTCTTGCGGTTGGGGTTTTGTCGAACGACGGGGAGCAGTGCCTTGCCTCCGGTGGACAGCACCGGTGCCGTCGGCGAGTCACTCGCCGGCGGTAGTTGCGAGCGAACGTGTTGTGGTTCCAAGGCAGCACTGATCATAAATTTCTCCTGTTTCTCGATCTGTTTCCGGCTAGCGCCAGAGCTGTTGTTTCATTGGCCGAATCCTGCGGCCAGGCGCACAAGCGCTACGCAAGGAGAGCAAAGCGCTGCCCAATGCGGCGAAGCGAATCAGGTGGGAGGGCCGTTGCAAGGACTGCACCAGCCACTGTTGCCCTACCTCTAACCTGACCTGTCGCCGTTGCGAAAAGTTTCGACTTTTTTTCGTCGAGATGACCGGTCGGTTTTTCCCCGGATTTGCAGTCTAGGCCAGAACTTAGAGCGGTACGGTGCGCTTCGTCGAATTGTCCGACAATCACGTCTTTTGTCGGCAATGTCTTACACGACGACGAGAGATGCGCACCGACGAAGTGCAGGTTTCTGTCATGTTTTGGGTGTAGGGGGAGCGCTGCGTTTCATCAATGTGCGCGCTGGAATGGCGTGATGCACCATTAGGGGGCGGGTAAAAATGGAGGCGTTTTGATGGCTTCGGAAGCCTGCCAAAAGTGGATCTGCTGCGAGCCCGCTCCCTCAGGAAATTTTTGCAGTCAGATTGTCGGGGTCAACAGGCGGATCGGCTTGCCGGTCGTCCAGGCTTGCAGGTCTTCGATCATCTGGGAATAGAACTGCCGGTAATTCTGTCGGCTGACGTAGCCCACGTGCGGGGTGGCCAGTACATTGTCGAGCGTTCGGAATGGATGATCGGGGGGCAGGGGTTCCTCGGCGAAAACGTCCAGGGCGGCGCCGGCCAGGCGTTTGTTTTGCAGGGCGTCGATCAGGGCGCCTTCGTCGACAATCGGACCACGGGCGGTGTTGACCAGCAGCGCTTCGGGCTTCATCCAGCCCAGCGCCTGGGCGTCAACCAGCCCACGGGAGCGTTCCCCAAGTACCAAGTGGATCGAGAGGATGTCAGCCTGCTCGAACAGTTGCTGCTTACCTACGTAGATCACTCCCGCTTCGGCGGCCTGCTCGGCGGTGAGGTTCTGGCTCCAGGCGATCACGCGCATGCCGAACACCTGGCCGAACTGCGCCACTCGCTTGCCGATGCTGCCCAACCCGAGGATCGCCAGGGTCTTGCCGTGGAGGTCGCCTCCCAAGCCTTGCTGCCACAGCCCCGCGCGCAGGGCGTTGGCTTCCTGGAGCAGGTTTCGACTCAGGGCCATGATCAGCGCCCAGGTCAGTTCAGGGGCGGCGTGCTTGTAGCTTTCGGTGCCGCAGACCTGGATGCCCAGCTCGGCAGCGGCCTTGAGGTCCAGGGCGGCATTGCGCATGCCTCCGGTGAGCAACAGCTTGAGCTTGGGCAGGCGACGCAGCAGGCCTTCATCGAATGAGGTACGTTCGCGCATCACGCAGATCACCTCGAAAGGCTCGAGGCGTTTGGCGAGGGTGTCGCGGTCGGCGGGGAAGTCATGCAGGAATGTCACCTGACCGATGCCGTCCAGCACCGACCAGTCCACCACGTCCCGCGCCACGTTTTGCCAATCATCGATGACCGCTATCTGCACCGCCATGGAACACCTCGTCAGGGAATGGGTTTGTTCAGCCAGCTCAGCAATGCTTGGTGGAACCGTTCCGGCTCCTCCATCTGCGGCGCGTGTCCCAGATGGTCGAATTCCACCAGGGTCGAGCGCGGGATGAGCTGGGCGACCTGTTTGCCCAGTACGTCATAGTGGCCCAACCTGGCCTTCACCGCCGGCGGGGCGATGTCGCTGCCAATGGCGGTGGTGTCGGACGTGCCGATCAGCAGCAGGGTCGGCATCTTCAGGTCCTTGAATTCGTAGTAGACCGGCTGGGTGAAGATCATGTCGTAGATCAGCGCCGAGTTCCAGGCGACCTGGGTGTGCCCGGGCCCTTTGTTCAAGCCCGCGAGCATGCCTACCCAGCGTTCGAATTCGGGCTTCCAGCGGCCGCCATAGTAAGTGGTGCGCTCGTAATTGCGAATTCCGTCGGCGTTGAGTTTCAACTCGCGTTCGTACCATTGGTCCACGGTGCGGTAAGGCACGCCGAGGGCCTTCCAGTCTTCCAGGCCGATGGGGTTGACCATCGCCAGGCGCTCGACCTGGTCGGGAAACTGCAAGGCGTAGCGGGTGGCGAGCATGCCACCGGTGGAGTGGCCCAGGATGATGGATTTCTGCACGCCAAGGGCCTTGAGCAGGGCCTGGGTATTGGTGGCCAGTTGGTGGAAGCTGTATTGGTAGCGATCAGGCTTGCTGGAGGTGCAAAAGCCGATCTGGTCCGGGGCGATCACTCGGTACCCGGCTTCGCTGAGGACCTTGATCGAATCGCCCCAGGTGGCGGCGCAGAAGTTCTTGCCGTGCATCAACACCACGCTGCGGCCATTGACCTTACCCTGGGCCGGGACGTCCATGTAGCCCATCTGCAATGACTGGCCCTGGGACTGGAAGGCGAAATGCTTGAGCGTGTAGGGGTATTCGAATCCCTCGAGCTGCGGCCCGTAGGCCGGGCCTTCAGGCGGGTTCGCGGCGTGGGCCAGCAGGGGCAGGGCGGCGGTCAGCAAGAGGCTGGGTAACCAGCGGGCGGTGGAACGCGACATGGTCAATCTCCTTGGGGGCAGCCGGCCGATCCTGGGGCGACCCGATTATGGCGACATTAACCACAGGCAATCGAACCGCCCGAACGTTCCACGCAGCGTTCGTCAATGGGCCGGATAGTCCGCTACGACGGTTTGAGCCCCGTCTTTTTTCTGACCGATCACCTGATAGGCATCGCTCATGCCCTCCATTTCCATACCGGGCGAGCCCATGGGCATGCCAGGCGCAGCCACGCCGAGCAGATCGTCGCGTTTGCTCAACGCCACCACCTGGTCCGCCGGTACGTGACCTTCGACAAACTTGCCGTTGATTTCAGCGGTGTGGCAAGAACGCAGGTTCGGTGCCACGCCCAGGCGCTGCTTCACCGCCCCCATGTCGGCTTCGACATGATCGTTGACCTTGAAGCCATTCTCTTGCAGGTGCGAGATCCATTTCTTGCAGCAACCGCAATTGGCGTCGCGGTGCACGTCAATGGTGAGCGGTTCGGCAGCCTGGGCCAGGGTGGTAATGAACAGGGCGCTCAGGGCGAGCAGATGCAAGGATTTGGTCATGGAGGCTGCCTCGTGGAGTGCGATTTGGAAGGGAGGATAACAGAGTAGGGAATACGAGCTGACAGGGCGCTGAGGGGCAGATGACACAATTGTAAGGTTGGGACTCTTGAAGGCTACACCTGTGTTGCCAGCAAAAAAAAACGCCCGCCCAAATGGCATTGGCGGGCGTCCGGGAAAAGCCGGCTCAGAAAGCAGAGCACTGGCCGGAGCAGGGAGTGGGCGTCAGGCCACCGGAATCATCGGATCGGCCGCCGCCAGGGCTGCCGCACGATCGGCTGCAGGTGGGTAGATCCATACCGTGTTGATCTGGGTCTTGAGGTCTTTGGCTTCCTGTCCCACCAGTTTGAGCTGGCGATCCCAGCCCTCCGTGAACACCGCGCCCCAGGCCCCCAGGTCCAGGCACGTGACGTACTTGGGCTGGCTGTAGGCGATCGGTGCCACGCCCAGCAGATCGGCCGCCACGTTGTTGCCGGCATAGCGACCCAGGGCGATGGCGTGCTGGCAGGACATGGCCGCGTAGTTGCCCAAGGTGTCGGTAGCGGCATAGGCCACGTCACCGGTGGCGAAGATGTCGTTCTGGCCCAGCACTTTCAGGTTATCGTCGACATGCAGGCGACCCTGGCGGTCCCGGGTGCCGGGCACTTGTTGGGTCAGCGGACTGGCGTGGAACCCCACGGTCCAGATCACGGTGTTGGACTCGATGCGTTGGCCGTCCGACAGGGTAACGCCGCCGGCATCCACTGACTCGACCGAGGCGTTGAGGATCCACTCCACGCCCAGGTGCCCGGAGGCTTCTATGATCGATGGACGAATGCCTTCGCCCAGGGAGGCGCCGATCTGCGGTCCGCGATCCACCACGATCACCCGGATTTTTGCGTCGTCGCCCAGAATCGCTCGCAGGCGGGCGGGCATTTCGGTTGCGGTCTCGATACCGGTAAAGCCTCCGCCGGCAACCACCACGGTGTTGCGAGCCGGGCTGTCTGGCAGGCGCTTGAGGGATTTGAGGTGGGCTTCGAGGCGTGTCGCCTGTTCGATCTCGTCGACGTCGAAGGCATGCTCGAGCATGCCTTCAAGGGCCGGACGGACCAGTTTGCTGCCCGCGGCGAGGACCAGGCGGTCATAGTTCAGCGTGGCCTGGGTGCCGGAGGCGTCGTGGTAGCCGACCTCTTTGCTGTCGGGGTCGATGCGGTGGGCCGAGCCCTGGACGAAATTCACACCGACCGCATCGAACAATCCATGAAGCGGTGCCGCCATGGTGTGCACATCGGGTTCGTAGAAACGAGGCCGGATCCGCAGCTCGGCCTGGGGCGCCAGGACCGTGATCTGCACATCGTTGCGCTTGTGCAGGTCCAGAAGCCGGGCGGCGCTCAACGCGCTCCAGACCCCGCCGAACCCTGCGCCCACCACCAGAATATGCTGTTTCATGATTTGCTCCCGAAGACAAAATCGTTGAAGGGCTCAGCCCATTTCATTGTGACCGCGCCGCGAGTACCCGAAGGTGCCTGGCTTACGCCTTCAGCTTCGGTTCGCCAGGGAAATGTTATGCGTCGGCGGGGCGTCCAACACTTCTACATAAGGTCAGCGGGGATATGTCTGGGTATGAAGGACCTATACGAAGGTTTAGGCCCGAACAGAGCCTGGCGCGACTCGCTTTCAATCGGGATGCTTGAGCACGGCTTCGATGCAGGCGATCAGTTCCGCGCAGCCGAACGGCTTGGGGAATGACGCCACAGGCTCGGTCACGCCGGCCTTGACCCGGGGCGGGGTGCCTGGGTGGCCGCTGATGATAATGATCGGGATATGGATGTTCCGGGCGGCCAGCTCGTTGCACATTTCGATGCCGCTCATGCCAGGCATCTTGATGTCCGATATCACGCAATCGGTGTGTTCGGGTCCGCTGCCGGAAAGGAAGTCCAGGGCACTGGCGTAAGTACGCACCGTGTACCCGCTGGAACGTAACAGGCCGTCCAGTGCTTTTCGAACGGATTCATCGTCATCGACAACTGAAATGATTGCGGTGTTGGACATTGCGATACCCGGCAGCGATATCAGGTCGCCATAACGGCGCCGTTGTCACTGCAAGATACGCTGTCCATGGCCCGCGCCTAGTATACGTGGGTATGAAGATTCAGCCGGGGCGCTGGATATCCAGCGCCTGGCCCATGCGGACCAGGTCGGCGAACGAGCGCGCGCACATTTTGCGCATGGCCTGGCCGCGGTGGATCTTGACCGTGATTTCGCTCAGGCCGATTTCTCCGGCGATCTGCTTGTTCATCAGGCCCGAGACGGCCAGCGCCATGACCTGCTTCTCCCGTGGCGTCAGGGCGGCGTAGCGATCTTCCAGCACCTGGCGGGCGTGGTCGGACTCGCGGCGCACTCGGTCCCGTTGATGAGCGGCGGACACCGCGTCGATCAGATCCTGCTCCCGGAAGGGCTTGCTCAAAAAGTCCACCGCACCGGCCTTCATGGCCCGGACTGTCATGGGGATGTCGCCATACCCGGTCATGAACACGATCGGCAGGTGGATGTTGGCCGCTACCAACTCCTGCTGGAAATCCAGGCCGCTGGTGCCCCGCAAGCGGACATCCAACACCAGGCAACTGGGTACGGCGGGGCGGGGATGTTGCATGAACTGCGCCACCGAGCCGAAGGACTCGACGTGCAGGTCGATGGACCGCAACAGACTGCCCAGGGCTTCGCGCAGTGGCTCGTCGTCGTCGACGATGTAGACGATCGGTTCCTGGAGAGTGACCTGGCGAGTGGCGTGATCGGAAGTCATTGGCGTGTCCGACAATCATGGGTTTAGGGAAGGAGCGGTAGCGCGAATCTGAACGAAGTCCCTCGACCGACTTCGCTGGTTGCCCAGATCCTGCCGTCATGGAATTCGATGATGGAACGACAGATGGCAAGCCCCATGCCGAGGCCGTTTTGCCTCGTGGTGAAAAACGGGGTGAACAGCGACGGCAAGATGTCTTCGGCAATGCCTGTGCCTTGGTCGGTCACGTCCAGGACGGCCTCGTTATCCGCGATCCAGGTGCGTATCTGCAGAACCCGCTCACTCACCGCAACACCGTCCATCGCATGACAGGCATTAATGACCAGATTGATGATCACCTGCTGCAATTGCACCCGATCGGCACTGACACGGGCCGCGGGGCTGGCCAGATCGACTTTCACAGTGACCTTATGAAGCACCAGTTGCTGCTGGACCAGGTTCAATGTCTCGTGGACCACATCGTCCAGAGACTCGGCCTGGCGCCGTGGATCGCATTTTCGTGACAGGGCTCGGATGCGGTCGATGACCTCGCTGGCGCGGTTCGAGCTGGTAACGATCCGCTCGAGGGAGTCGAGGGCTTCCTTCATATCGGGTTCCGGGCGCTCCAGCCAGCGTCGACAGGCCTGTGCGCTGCTGGTAATGGCGGTGAGCGGCTGGTTGACTTCGTGGGCAATGGAAGCGGCCATTTCTCCCAGGGATGTCAGGCGGGTGACGTGGGCCAGTTGGGCCTGGGCACGAAACAGTGCTGCTTCGGCCTGCTTGCTGGCGGTCATGTCCATCAACGCCCCCAGGTACTGGCAACGGCCCTGGGAGGCAGGCAGGAGGCTGGCAATCATATGGATGTGCTTGACGCGACCGTCTGGCATCAGCAGGCGTAGCTCCACCTCGATCTGAGGTTCGCGACGTGCCGCCTGCCCGAACATGTCCAGTAGCCGTTCCAGGTCTTCGGGATGAGTGCGCTCCAGCACCATTGAAACCGTGGGGGGCTTGCCGCTGGGGTATTCGAAGATCCGTGCCGACTCCTCCGACCAGGACAGGTCCGAGCGGTCGCCCCGAAAACCGAAACTGCCGGTCTGGCTCAGGCGCTGGGCTCCGACCAGGTACGCCTCGTTGTGGCGCAGGCTGTCGGATGCCTGTTTGCTGCGCAACGCCAGGAAGGCAATGGCCGACAAGGCTGTCAAACACCTGAAAAAGCCGGTGGTGGAATCCCAGCGGTGATAGCCGCCGTTGTACAGGAACATCGCCGTGAGCAGGAACATGCACATCAGTGCGACGGTGATGACCAGGTTGATCGAGAACAGATTGGCCGCCATCAACAGTAATGTGATGTACAGCAGCGTGGGGGCCAGATCGGACCGGGTCTCGGAGTTGATGATGACGATGCCGCAGGCCACCACCAAACCGACCGCCCAGCCCAACGCGTTCACCATAGGGTTGGAGCTGATCCCCATCGACGGTCGCGACGCGATCTGGCAGGGGTTATACCGAAGGCTGTCATAGATGTTTCTGAACATCGTGGCGGGTGTGGGCACGCTGGCAGACCTTTTGTTATTGGAGACCGGTTCCGGATAGTCGGGAAGACAGGCATCGGTCTCGTATCTTAAAAGTGCCGCGTTTTTGCAGGTAGGACAGAAAACCCTGAAATCCTGCCATAGGGTCCTGTTGACGGGCGTCAGCGGGAAAACCGCTGGCGGTAATCCCGTGGAGAAATCGCGAGGTGGCGCTGGAAGGTATGGCGCATCCGCTCCTCATCGCCGAAGCCGCATGAACGGGCGATCTGGTCGATGTTGCGCAGGGATTCTTCCAGCAACCGTCGCGCGGCCTCCAGACGGAACATCTCGACGGCCTTGGCCGGGGTGTGTCCGGTGCGGCGCTTGTAGACCCGGGCAAAATTACGGGGACTCATGCGGGCCTGGCGGGCCAACCGTTCGATGGTCAAGTCGTCGCTCAGGTGCTCGGCAATCCACACATGCAATTCGTCGAATCCGGCGCTGTCTTGTGTCTGCAATTGCAAGAGCTGGCTGAACTGCGCTTGTCCACCGGGCCGCTTGAGAAACACAACCAGTTCCCGGGCCACCTGCAGCGCCACCTCGCGACCGCAGTCGGCTTCGACCAGCGCCAGGGCCATGTCGATGCCGGCGCTCACGCCCGCCGAGGTCCATATGCGGTCCTGTTGGATGAAAATCGCATCGAGATCGACTTCAATCGCCGGGAAACCGTTCCTGAGCATGTCGCACATGGCCCAATGGGTAGCGGCTCGCCGTCCGTCGAGCAGCCCGGCCTGCGCCATCAGAAACGTTCCGCTGCACACCGACGCAGTGCGCCTGGCCTTGGTCGCCGCAGCGCGCAGCCAGGCCACCAGGTCGACGCAGTCGATCATCGCCTGGCGGATATCGGGGGCGCCGGGCACGATCAGCGTATCGATAGTCACCCCGTCCAACCGCTGCAGGGGGCAGGTCTCCACGGCGAGGCCTTCGGCGGTTCGCATCAGGCCTCCGTCCAGGCTAGCCGTGTGCATCGCGTAGCCGGGCAGGCCGCGCTCGGTCATGGCCTTGGTGGCCGCCCAGAAAACCGTCTGGGCACCGGTCAGGTCCAGCAATCCCATCCTGGGGTATGCCAGGAACACCAGGTTGCGTGGCTGGCAGGTCGAATCGCTGGCGACGGCGAGGTCATGGTTCATCTGGTTCATGATGATTGCCCAGGGCAGGGGACGAGGTAGCGAAACGGCACAATAACGGATCGTCTCGATGTCCGTCGACTGCTCGAAACCTGGGTGTGGCAAACGGCCGACTTTTCGAATCCGGCGTAACTGATTCGCGGGGCAGTCCACAATAGTGGCGCTACGAAGGCACTTTCACTTCATCGCCTAAGCCCATGACTTGAAAGCTTTTGAGTGGCACTCGGCGGCAAATACAGCCACCATAGTCGCCCTGGTTCAGAACACCGGAGTCTTCAGCGTGGCGCAACACTCTCCCGACCTTCCTCCCGACCTTCCTCCCGAGCTGCTTCCCCTGGCCCGGATGCCGCTGCTCAAGCGTCTGGCGGTGCGTCTACTGGGTCAGGGCCTGACGCGGCTGCGAGCCCAGCATCGAGCGTCCTGGCTGCACGGTCAGGCGGATGGCTTTCGTAGCGGGCATACCGCCGGCTTCGATTACGGCTATCGGGAAGGCAAGGCCGAGGGACTGGAGGCGGGACGTCAGGTCTTGTTGATCCGTGACTCACGCAGCACCGAGCATCCGGCACCGAAAGTCGATGATCTGTTATTCGATGACTGGCGCCTGCCTTTGACGGCCGAGCTGAAGAAGCGCGTCAAGGCGGACGTCGCCCGGTTGCTGCCTGCCCACGCACAACCCAGTGCCGCCCAATGGAAAATGATATTCAGCGATACGCCCTCGACATCGGTGGTTGCCGGCGCTGGCGCGGGCAAGTCCACGACCCTGGTATTGCGTATCGTGGTGCTGTCCCAGTACCTGGGGTTCGAGCTGGATTCAATGACCGTGGTGACATTCACCCGTGAGTCACGCAAGGACTTCATCCGCAAACTGATCGACGTCCTTGCCTTGTGGGGGCGTACGGTCAGCCTCAAGGAGGCCCGTGACCTGGTGCGGACCTTTCATTCGCGCATCTTGCCGATGGTTCGCAGCCTGCCCGGCTTTGAGCGGCTTCAGGCGTTCGAAACCCTGAGCCATCGTGCCGCAGCCGGTGATGAGCAGGAGCCGGGCAATCCCTTCGACCTGCGCATCAATGAGGCTCAACGTCAGCAACTCAATGCCTGTTATCACCACCTTTATCAGCGCGATAACCGATTCCGGGAACTGATCGGTCAGTTGTCCCGGCATGCCTTGCAACTGAAAGCGTTGGAGCGTGACCACCCCGATGTACAAAAACGCGTCGCCGTGACCGAACTTGCCGCCCAGCGCGATGAAGAATTATGCGATGCCATCGAAGACCTCTGGTTTGGCGCCGGTGCCTGGCCCATCAAAGGTATCGAGCCCAGACGCCAAGCCTTCGAGATCAACGGCTCGACATTCCATTGCCATGGCTACATCGCCTCGCTGGATAGCTGGGTAATGCTCGGCTTCGATCCGCAGGAGGATGCCCGGCTCAGCCGTCCGGGCGCGCGGTTGAGTATCCGGGCGGAGTGGGCGGTCAAGCGAACATTGTTTCAAGCTTTCTGCAATAAACCATTGATATGGTTGGAAAACTACGAATCGTCCAGGCGTCTTCTGAGCACGCTGGCCGGGGATGCCAGTGCCGGACCCGGGTTCGACTACAAGGTCAAGGGCGAATTGGCGGCGGCGCCGTTGTTGGATTGTTTCGTGGCCGCCGCCGGGTTCATCGAAAACCTTGGGCTGGATGTACCGGATGCGGTGGGGCGGATGTGTTTCGCCCAGGACGATCCGGATCGGTATTTCTTTGAAGCGCTGAGCCGCTACTGGCGAGCCTTTGAAGACCATCTGCTGGACCAGTCGCCGCCCGTCATGACCTACAATCGAATGTTCGCGCTGTTCAGCGAGCACTCCCCGGAAAATTTCAAGCTCCTTGGGGATGAGCTTCTGCGGCCTTTGTCACACGTGATGATCGACGAATTCCAGGACGTTTCGCCGCAGATCGTTTCCTGGCTCCGTGCCTGCCTGCGAGAAGTGCGCAGTCGTGGCCCTGCGCTGCATGTGGGGTGCGCCGCGCAACGCTCGTCCTTATTGTGCGTGGGCGATGATTGGCAATCCATCTATGGCTGGCGTGGCAGTTCACCCAGCTACTTCATGGCATTCGCCAAACAATTTCCGTCGCCAGCGAATACCCGGGTGATGCTTACCGATAACTACCGTAGTCATCAGCACATCATCGATGCGGCTGAGCACATTGTCCGGACGACAGCCGCAATCCCCGGCAAGAAAGCCAAGGCCAGCGGCAAGCCTGTGATGCCAAGCCCGGTCACCGTATTGGATCGAGACGACGAGGGCATGGCTCTCCGGCTGGATGAGCACTATCGCCAGGGTGATACGATCTTGATGCTGTATCGAAAAACTAGCGATAAGTCACTGATAGAAAAGTATATTCAGCCAATACTTAATGTGGATTCTAGCTTGCCATATGAAGCCCGACGCCTGAGATTGATGACCTACCACAGCGCCAAGGGACTCCAGGCCGACGCGGTATTCCTGCTCGGCGACTGCCAGCACCTGACCCGCTCGCCTTACAAGAACCAGGTCTACCGGATGGCCGGACTGGGGCAGGATGGGGATACCGAGCCGTACGACACGGCACAGAAGGACGAGATCCTGCGTCTGGCCTATGTGGGAATCACTCGTGCGGTGCAGCATTGCTATTGGTACGTTGACAGCCAGGAGGGCCAGACCGCCAACGCGCCCAAGGCCTCGGATCGCATCGCAACGGGCAAGCCATTCTTCGCCGACCTGCGCCGCGCTCGGATCGGCTGAGGGGACTGCTTCGGCGAGGAGACGCCAGCGCCCACAAAAAAGCCCACTGAGTGGGCTTTTCAATCAGCAAGCAAATCGCGTCAAACCAGTGGGGGGGACAAAGGCCTCCAGCTCGGCTTCCACCGCCTCGATGATCCGCTCCACGTCGGGGGCATTCATCACGGTCGCACAGGGAATGCCTGCGATCGCAATCATGGTTTCGCCACTGGCGCGATCAAACAGCCGGGCGACCATGCTGCCCGGGGCATCCATACTGGCCTCGAAACCCATGGGATGAAAATGCCAGCGCATCAGTTGGCAGGCGTTGGGGAACGTTACCTTGCTGGAAGATCCTCTATTCATCTGTTGCCCGCCCTCTTCATCAAGCGCTTCCTTTTGCTCATATCAGGAAGGAAGAGCCCTCATGGCTCTACCAGTGAGAACTAAAAATAGCACCTGGAAATGAATGTCACGTGGCTTTTTTCAGTCCGTTTGGCGATTGGTTCATTTTTTTTGATTTGGATCACGACTTAAACGGCAGGGCTCACAATGCCATCATCCTTGGCGAGGGGGTGCCTGGCACTCATTCAATGGCTCTGGTACGGGGGTTCGCCAGATAATGAGCTGCGCCAGGAGGATGAGTGCTGATGCCGCGATGAAGGTGATATTCAAGCCATTCGTCACCGTTTCCGGGGCGGCGGCATTGATGCCGCTCGTCGGTAATGCGGCGGCGAAAACTGCGCCGAGCACCGAAGCACCGGTAAAGAACCCCAGATTGCGCGACAGGTTGAGCAGGCCGGAGATGACGCCGCGACTGCCGGTGGGGATGTCCGCCATGACCGCTGTGTTGTTGGCGGTCTGGAACAGGGCATAACCCAGAGTCGTCACCATGATCGCCGTGACATAGCCAAGCGTTCCGAATGCGGGTGACAGCATCGCCAGCGTCGTGCAGCCGAGCAGCATGACCGCCAGCCCGACGCGCCGCAGGGTTGGCGCGCCGAAGCGGTCCGCCAGGCGTCCGGCAGGCACACCGGCCAATGCCGCCGTGGCGGGACCCACGGCCAGGGTCAAGCCCACCAGGGGCGCCGGCAGCCCGAGGGCGATGGACAGGTAGAAGGGGCCCACCAGCAGGGTCGCCATCATCACCGTGGCGACCAGCCCATGGGTGGTCAGGCCCGCCACCAACAGCCGATCCCGGAACAGGCCCAGGGGGATCAACGGGGAAACGGCACGAGTCTGGACCCGGATGAACAGGCCTGTGCAGAGGGTCGCCAGTGCCAACAAGGCGAAGTTGGACCCACCGAAGTGGCCGCGGCCCTGGGTCATGGCCAGCGCGTAAGCACCGAGGGCCACCGCCAGCAAGAGCGTGCCTGGCCCATCGAAGCGAATTTTCCCGGGTTTCATCGTCGCCAGGCGCACAGGCAGGAAACGCCAGGCCAGCATCAGCGTCAGCAATCCAAAAGGGACGTTCACCAAAAAGATCGCCTGCCAGCCGAACGTACCCAGCAGTGTGCCCCCCAGTGAAGGCCCCAGGGCCGTGCCTACCGCCGAGAGCGTGCCCAGCAGGCCCATGGCGCTGCCGGTCTTTTCCTTGACCACCGTTTCGCCTACCAGCGCGAGGGTCAGCGTCATCATGATGGCGGCCCCCAGGCCTTGCAGGGCGCGCCCTGCAATCAGCCACCCAAGTGAAGGTGCCAGGCCGCACAAGCCCGATGCCAGGGTGAACAACAGAATGCCGGCCAGCAGCAGGGGCCGTCGTCCCAGCAGGTCCCCCAGGCGCCCGACGCTGACGATCAAGGTGGTGATCGCCAGCAGATAGGCCAGCACCACCCATTGCACCGCCTGGAACGAGGCATTGAGCCCCTGGGCCAGTGCCGGCAGGCCGACTGTGGCGACGCTGGCGCCCAACGAGGCCAGGAGCGTTGCGAGTGAGAGACTGGTCAGCGCCCAGCGAGTGGTACTGGCCGTTTGTGGAGGGACGTTCATGGGTGGGCATGGTTCCGTATTGGCTGGTTGCATGGCGTTGGCTCCGTCTGCGGCTCCTGGAAACGGAGCTGTCCCAACGCTACGCTTGGCCTTAACATGGCGGAAGACGCAGCAGTTGCACTTTATAGCTGCATATAACGCCATGTCTCACCGCAGGATTGTCCATGTCACAGCCTGATCTCAATTTGCTGATCACCCTCGACGTATTGCTGTCGGAGGGCAGCGTGGCCCGTGCCGCCCAACGGCTTCGGCTCAGCCCTTCGGCGATGAGCCGCGCATTGGCACGATTGCGGGACACGCTGGGCGACCCGCTGCTGGTGCGGGCCGGGCGCGGGCTGGTGCCCACTCCACGCGCACTGCAGCTCCGTGAGCAGGTGGGGCAATTGGTTCAGGAAGCCCAGGCGGTGCTGCGCCCCGTGCAGGTTCCGGATCTTCGCCGTTTGAGCCGGGTCTTTACACTGCGCACCCGAGAAGGGTTCGTGGAAAACTTCGCAATTGACCTGATGGCCCGCATCGCCGAGCAGGCCCCCGGCGTCCGGCTGCGCTTCGTGGATAAGGCAAACAAGGACAGCACGGCATTGCGCGAAGGCAGCGTGGATCTGGAAACCGCTGTCGTCGACCAGGACACCGGACCCGAGCTGCGGACCCAGGCGTTGTTCACTGACCGGTTCGTCGGCGTCGTGCGCTTGGGACATCCGCTGAGCCAGGGCGAGGTCACCGCAGCCGGCTACGCGGCGGGAAGCCATCTCGGGGTTTCCTTGCGTGACCTCGATCACGGCCCCATCGATCGGGCGTTGGCGCCGTTGAATCTGTCGCGCAGCATCGCCATCACCGTCCCGGGTTTTTCCACGGCCCTGGGACTGGCACGCGCCAGTGACCTGATCGCCACCGTCCCCGAACGCTACACCGAGCGGCTTCGCGCTGACTTGCACAGCTTTGTACTGCCGTTTGCCGTGCCGTCGTTCACGATCGCCATGCTCTGGCATCCACGCATGGATGCAGACCCCGCGCATCGCTGGCTCCGAGGTTGCCTGCGGGAAGTCTGCGCAGCGAGTGTCTTACATTCAGGGTTAGTAGATATTAATTAATAGCGTTTCGCTGGCACTTAGTTGGCGAAAGTGCGATCTGATTCGCAGTGGGCTGTTTAACGATATTTAATATTTAAATAGAGTTTTGTCCGACAATCTTAAACGGAATTCGACAAACTCCCGTATTGGCGGGGCGAAGCCAGCGATGGGGCTTAGTTGCCGGATAGAGCGTTTTTCGGCTTTGAAAAAATTCGCTAGACGTTTGATTTCGAATTGTGTCAGTTTTCTTGCGTCCTCAATTGGGCGAGTGATTGGACGATCTCGCCAGAGATTGTCTGTCTGACAAAAACTGTTCCATTGCAAACAAGGAAGTGTGTTTATGTCGAAAATCAAAACCGGTGTTATTGATGCTGCCGATCAACTGCTGTGGGCACCGCAACCCCTGGCCGCTCCCAGCAACGCCTTTAACCAGATCAACAATTTCAGCCATCAGTACGACCGCGGCGGGGACTTGACCATCAATGGCAAGCCCTCTTACTCGGTGGACGAGGCAGCCACTCAATTGCTGCGTGACGGCGCGGCATATCAGGATCGGGACGGCAGCGGCAAGATCGAACTGACCTATACCTTCCTGACCTCTGCCTCCAACAGCACCATGAACAAACATGGGATCAGTGGCTTCAGCCAGTTCAGCGCACAACAGAAAGCCCAAGCGGTCCTGGCCATGCAATCCTGGGCGGACGTCGCCAATGTCACGTTCACCGAGAAGGCCAGTGGCGGTGACGGCCACATGACCTTTGGCAACTACAGCAGCGGCCAGGACGGTGCGGCCGCCTTCGCTTACCTGCCGGGGACCGGCGCGGGGTATGACGGCACGTCCTGGTACCTGATCAACAGCAGCTACACCCAGAACAAGAACCCGGACCTGAACAATTACGGTCGCCAGACCCTGACCCACGAGATCGGCCATACCCTTGGCCTGGCTCACCCAGGCGACTATAACGCCGGCGAAGGTAGCCCGACCTACAATGACGCCACGTACGCGGAAGATACCCGCGGCTACAGCCTCATGAGCTACTGGAGCGAAAGCAATACCGACCAGAACTTCAGCAAGGGCGGGGTCGAGGCCTATGCCTCGGGGCCGCTGATGGACGACATCGCCGCCATCCAGAAACTCTACGGCGCCAACACCAGCACCCGCACCGGTGATACGACCTACGGTTTCAACTCCAACGCCGGCCGCGACTTCCTCAGCGCGTCTTCCTCCTCAGACAAAGTGGTGTTCTCGGTATGGGACGCGGGCGGGCGGGATACGCTGGACTTCTCCGGTTTCACCCAGAACCAGAAAATCAACCTCAATGACGCTTCGTTTTCCGATGTTGGCGGGATGGTGGGCAACGTCTCCATCGCCCAGGGTGCAACCATTGAAAATGCCATTGGCGGCTCGGGCAGCGATCTGCTGATCGGCAACGAAGTGGCCAATGATCTCAAGGGTGGTGCGGGTAACGACATCCTGTGGGGCGCCGGCGGGGCAGACAAACTGTGGGGTGGTTCGGGCTCGGACACCTTCGTGTTCGCGGCCAGTTCCGACTCGCGTCCGGGTGCCACCGACCAGATCCTCGATTTCGTCAGCGGCCTGGACAAGATCGACCTGACGGGGATCACCAAAGGCGCGGGGCTGCATTTCGTCAGTGCTTTCACCGGTGCGGCGGGCGATGCGGTGCTGTCGACGTCTGGCGGTAACAGCGTGCTGTCGGTGGACTTCTCGGGCCATGGCGTGGCTGATTTCCTGGTGAGCACTGTCGGCCAGGCAGCGGTCTCGGACATCGTGGCCTGATATCGCTACCCTGAGTTCCGGCACCCGTCGTGTTCGTCAGATCACGGCGGGTGCCAGGGCCCGGAGATGGCGCTGGAATGAAGGAAAATGATTAAAGCGTTCATGCCTCGTAGCACCCCGGCAATCGCCTGGTTACTCGCTACATCGATGTGTTTTTTTGGAGAAGCCGCCATGGCGCGTAGCCTGTTGTTAGCAGAACCCTCACAGTTGGCAGGAGTCTGGCGAGCCGTTTTGGCAGGCCCGCAGGAAAATGCAAACACCCAGGCGTTGCAGGACAAGCCGTCCAACATCTGCGTCATCGAGCTCAAGGCCGACCAGAGCCTGGGCGGGCAAACCGATTGCCTGGGCCGCTGGCTCGGTGATGAGCCGGTCCACTGGTTTCCCGAACCCGACGGTCTTTCATTGATCGGCAAACAAAATACCCGGACGCATCTGGGGCGACATGAGACGGACCGCTATCAGATGACGCTGGAATCCGGATCAAGACTTCTGCTCGAGCGGGATATCCAGGAAAACGCGCGTTAAGCCCTTATTCAATATTTGCAACAGGCACTCACTTGTTTAACAGGTGCGTGTTTCGGTGTGCGCCGATTGAAGTTGAACGATGAGCAAGTTGCAGGTCGCCAACTAACTGGCCTGGCCAACAGCAAGGAAAGTCGATGAGCATGGCAAGGAACGCTGCCACGGTGCCGCTGATTAAAGCGCTGGGCGATTATAAGAATATTCTGTTGAGTGTCGGTTGTTTTACCGCGTTGATAAACGTCCTGATGCTGGCACCTTCCATCTATATGCTCCAGGTATATGACCGCGGACTCTCGTCGCAAAACGAAACCACGTTGGCCATGTTGTCGCTAATGGTGGTGGGATTCTTCGTTTTCATCGGCCTGTTGGAGATGGTCCGCAGTTTCATCGTCATCCGCATTGGCAGCCAACTGGAGCGGCGCTTCAACCTCCAGGTCTACAAGGCCGCGTTCGAGCGCAATCTGTTTCAGGGCGAAGGCAACGCCGGCCAATCCCTGGGCGACCTGACCCATGTGCGTCAGTTTGTCACCGGCCCGGCGTTGTTCGCCTTCTTCGATGCGCCGTGGTTCCCGATCTATCTGTTGGTGATCTACCTGTTCAACGTCTGGCTCGGCGTCTTCGCCACCGTCGGTACGTTGCTGCTCATCGGTCTTGCATGCCTGAACGAGGCCATGACCCGAGAACCCTTGGGGCAGGCCAGCGGTTACTCGCAACGGTCCAGCCAACTGGCGACCAGCCACCTGCACAATGCCGAGTCCATCCAGGCCATGGGCATGCTCGACGCGCTGCGCAACCGTTGGTTTGCCGTGCACTCGCGTTTCCTTGGTTTGCAGAACCAGGCCAGCGATACCGGCGCGGTGATCGGCGCCCTCAGCAAGACCTTGCGCCTGTGCCTGCAATCGTTGGCGCTCGGGTTGGGTGCGGTGCTGGTGATCAAGGGCGACATGACGGCAGGCATGATGATCGCCGGCTCGATCCTGATGGGCCGGGTGCTGAGCCCCATCGATCAGTTGATCGCGGTGTGGAAGCAGTGGAGCGGTGCCAAGCTGGCTTATCGCCGTCTCGATGCGCTGCTGCGCGCCTACCCGCCACAGGACGACACGATGCCCTTGCCACCGCCCAAGGGCCAAGTGAGCTTCGAACAGGTCAGCGCAGGGCCTCCCGGACAGCGCCAGGCGACGCTGCATCACGTCAGCTTCAACCTCGGCGCCGGGGAAGTGCTCGGGGTGCTGGGTGCCTCGGGGTCCGGCAAGTCCACCCTGGCCCGGGCGCTGGTGGGGGTATGGCCGCTGCTGGGGGGAACGGTGCGGCTGGACGGGGCCGATGTCCATCGCTGGAACCGCGACCAGCTCGGCCCGTACATCGGTTACCTGCCCCAGGACATTGAGCTGTTCAGCGGCACCATCGCCGAGAATATCGCGCGTTTTCGCCAGGCCGATCCGCAAAAGGTCGTCGCGGCCGCCCAGCAGGCCGGTGTGCATGAACTGATCCTGCGCATGCCCCAAGGCTACGACACGCCATTGGGCGAAGACGGTGGCGGTTTGTCGGGCGGCCAGAAGCAAAGAGTGGCCCTGGCCCGGGCGATGTACGACCGGCCGAACCTGGTGGTGCTCGACGAGCCCAACTCCAACCTCGATACGGTTGGCGAGGCCGCCCTGGCCAGCGCCATCGCGCTCATGAAGAGTCAGGGCACCACCGTCGTTCTGGTGACCCATCGCTCTTCGGCGCTGGCCCAGGCCGACAAGTTGTTGGTGCTCAACGAAGGCCGCCTTCAGGCGTTCGGCCCGAGCCAGGACGTGTTGCGGGAGTTATCCGGACAGCCCCAGGGCCCGCGGGAAAAACCCCAGGCAGCGCCCAGTGGACTGAGCATGAGTCGCCAGTATCACGCCACCCGACAGCCCGGCGGCGTATAAGCAAGGATCGCGATATGAACCCCGAATATTCTCCATCCGTGGGGCAGCCGCTTGAACGCCCCGAACGCGATGCCCGTTTTTTCACGCGCATGGGCTGGGCACTGGCGCTCGTCGGTGCGGGCAGTTTCTTCGCCTGGGCCAGCCTGGCGCCGCTGGATCAGGGTATCGCGGTGCAGGGCACCGTCGTCGTCTCAGGCAAACGCAAGGCCGTGCAGTCGATGAGCAGCGGCGTGGTCAGCCGGATCCTGGTGCGTGAAGGCGAGGCGGTCACCCAAGGCCAGGCGCTGTTCCGGCTCGACCAGACCCAGGCCGCCGCCGATGTGCAGTCGCTGCAGGCCCAGTACCGCATGGCCCGAGCCAGTCTGGCGCGCTGGCAAAGCGAGCGGGACAACCTGGCACAGCTGAGTTTTCCGAAAGAGCTGAACGACGACCTCGACCCTGGCCTGGCGTTGGTACTCGAAGGCCAGCGCCAGCTGTTCAGCAGCCGCCGCGAAGCCTTTGCCCGTGAGCAGGCTGCCTTGCGAGCCAGCATCGATGGCGCCATGGCGCAACTGGCGGGCATGCGCCGGGCCCGCAGCGACTTGAGCGCCCAGGCCGACTCGTTACGGTCGCAATTGAGCAACCTGCAACCGCTCGCGGACAACGGTTATATCCCGCGCAATCGCTTGTTGGAATACCAGCGGCAGTTGTCACAGGTTCAGCAGGAACTGGCCCAGAACAGTGGCGAAAGCGGCCGGGTCGAGCAGGGCATCCTCGAATCGCGCCTGAAGCTGCAGCAGCATGGCGAGGAGTACCAGAAGGAAGTGCGCAGCCAGTTGGCCGACGCCCAGCTCAAAAGCGAAACCCTGCAACAGCAGTTGAAATCCGCCGGGTTCGAGTTGCAGCACAGCGAGATCCTCGCCACCGCGGACGGCATCGCCGTCAATCTCGGCGTGCACACTGAAGGAGCGGTGGTGCGCCAGGGCGACACCTTGCTGGAAATCGTGCCCCAGGGCACGCGGCTGGAAGTGGAAGGGCATTTGCCGGTCAACCTGATTGACAAGGTCGGTCCTCACTTGCCGGTGGACATTCTCTTCACGGCGTTCAACCAGAACCGTACACCCAGGGTTTCAGGCGAAGTCAGCCTGGTCTCGGCCGACCAGATGATCGACGAGAAAACCGGTGAGCCGTATTACGTGCTGCGCAGCAACGTGGGCGACGAGGCGCTGGAAAAGCTCAACGGCCTGGTGATCAAGCCCGGCATGCCGGCGCAGATGTTCGTGCGCACCGGTGAGCGCTCGTTGCTCAATTACCTGTTCAAACCGCTGCTCGACCGAGCCGGCTCTGCGTTGACCGAAGAATAAGGATGTCCGGTGGCATGAAGTCTTTCCATTGGTTGGCAGTGCTGGCCGTTTCCGTCTGCAGTAACGTTTGGGCCATGGGGCCCTTCGAGATCTATGAACAGGCCCTGCGCAACGATCCGGTATATCTCGGGGCGATCAAGGAACGCGACGCGGGCCTGGAAAACCGCGCCATCGGCCGTGCGGGTCTGCTGCCGCACCTGGGCTACAGCTACAACAAAGGCCGTAACAAATCCAAGGTCACGTACCTCAATGACCACGGCGCCAGCCAGCATGACGAACGCAATTACAGCAGCTACGGCTCAAGTCTGACGTTGCAACAGCCGCTGCTGGACTACGAAGCCTATGCGGCGTATCGCAAGGGCGTGGCGCAGGCGTTGTTTGCCGATGAAAATTTCCGCAGCAAGAGCCAGGAGCTTCTGGTACGGGTGCTGAGCTATTACACCCAAGCGCTGTTTGCTCAGGATCAGATCGATATCGCCCAGGCCAAGAAACGCGCGTTCGAACAACAGTTCCGGCAAAACGAGCACCTGTTTCGCCAGGGCGAAGGCACGCGTACCGACATTCTGGAGGCCGAGTCGCGTTACGAGCTGGCGGTTGCCGAAGAAATCGAAGCCCGTGACGAGCAGGACGCCGCTTTGCGAGAGCTTGGCGCACTGATCGGCGTTCCGGCGCTGGACATCGGCGACCTGGCGCCACTGAACGCGACCTTCCAGGCGTTCACGCTGCAGCCGGCCAATTTCGACAGTTGGCACGGACTGGCCGTAGGCAACAACCCGAATCTGGCCTCCCAGCGCCAGGCCGTGGAAGTGGCCCGCTACGAAGTGGAGCGCAACCGCGCCGGGCACCTGCCCAAGGTCAGCGCCTACGCAACGATGCGCCAGAACGAGTCGGAAAGCGGTAACACCTATAACCAGCGCTACGACACCAACACCGTCGGGCTGGAAGTCAGCGTGCCGTTGTACGCTGGGGGCGGCGTGTCGGCTGCAACCCGCCAGGCCAGCCGCACCATGGAGCAGGCCGAATACGAGTTGGATGCCAAGACCCGCGAAACCCTCATCGAACTGCGCCGTCAGTTCAGCGCTTGCGTGTCGGGGATGAACAAGCTGCGGGCCTATCAGAAAGCCCTGAGCTCCGCCGAAGCGCTGGTGGTCTCCACCCGGCAGAGCATCCTGGGCGGCGAACGGGTCAACCTCGATGCGCTCAATGCCGAACAACAGCTCTACACCACGCGCCGCGACCTGGCCGAGGCCCGCTATGACTACCTCATGGCCTGGACCAAATTGCACTACTACGCCGGCACCTTGGGGGAACAGGACCTGGCGAAGGTGGACGAGGCTTTCGTGACGCAGAGGCAATAGCCGGCCCGGGCAATCAAGGATTTGTGCAGCAACTAAGGATGGTTCGTGATGAAGACCGATAACAAGAAACACCCCTCGATGATGGGGCACCGCTTCCTGCCCACGATGCTCAACCGTGCCGTACTCTGCGCACTGGCGACCCTGGGTACGGCCCAGGCCGCGCCTTACGTCGAGAGCGGCAAGCCCGGCGATCCGGCCAGTTGGCGCAGCGCCGAATTCGACGCGGAGTGGGGGCTGGGGGCGATCAATGCCCAGCAAGCCTACGCGGCGGGCTACACCGGCAAGGGCGTCAAGTTGGGCATTTTCGATCAGCCAGTCTACGCGGCCCATCCGGAGTTCTCCGGCACCGACAAGGTCGTGACCCTGGTCACCAGCGGGATCCGCGAATACACCGACCCCTACATTCCAGTGAAGGCAGGCGACCCGTTCCGCTATGACGGTTCCCCCACCGTGGGCTCCGATGGCAAGCTCGGTTCCCATGGCACCCACGTCGGCGGGATTGCCGCCGGCAGTCGCGACGGCGGGTCAATGCACGGGGTGGCGTTCGATGCGCAGATCATCAGCGCCGACAACGGTGACCCCGGTCCCGAGGACGGCATCATTCGGGGCAACGATGGCGCGGTGTACAAGGCCGGTTGGGATGCGTTGATCGCCAGCGGCGCACGAATCATCAACAACAGTTGGGGCATCGGCATCACCGATCGCTTCGACCAGGGCGGTCGCGACCCGGCGTTCCCGCACTTCACGGTGCAGGATGCGCAGGTGCAGTTCGACCAGATCGAACCGCTGCTGGGCACTCGGGCCGGCGGAGCCTACGAAGGGGCCATCGCCGCCGCCCGCAGCGGGATCGTCACCATCTTCGCCGCCGGCAACGATTACAACCTCAACAATCCCGATGCCATAGCAGGCCTTGCGTATTTTGTGCCGGACATCGCGCCGAACTGGCTGACGGTGGCGGCCCTGCAGATCAACCCTGACACCAGCAGCCCTGATCCATACACCATCAGCACCTTCTCTTCGCGCTGCGGCTACACCGCCAGCTTCTGCGTCTCGGCACCGGGCACCCGGGTCTACAGCGCCGTGATCGGCGGCACCAGCCTCGACGACCTGACTGTTGGTTACGCCAACAAGAGCGGTACGTCCATGGCTGCGCCTCATGTGGCCGGCAGTGTGGCGGTGTTGATGGAGCGTTTTCCGTACATGAGCGGGGCCCAGGTCGCCAGCGTATTGCGCACGACGGCCACGGACATGGGCGCGCCGGGTGTCGATTCGTTGTACGGCTGGGGGATGATCAATCTGGGCAGGGCCATCGACGGGCCGTCGATGCTGGTCACCGCAGAAGATATACCGCAAGCCTTTCGTGTCGATGGCGCGTATGGCTCCGGTCAGTTCGTCGCGGACCTGCCGGGTATCGGCGCGGTCATCGACGCAGGCAAGCCCACGCAGCGGCTGTGCAGCGGGATCCAGTGCGGCCTGGATGTCTGGCGTAACGACATTTCCGGACATGGCGGCCTTACCAAGGAGGGCATCGGCACCCTGGTGCTCAGCGGTGAGAATACCTACAGCGGACCCACCCTGGTCAACGAGGGACGGCTGGCGATCACCGGTTCGCTGGCTTCGGCCGTGACCGTGAACGACGGCGGCGTCCTCGGTGGCAACGGTCGCATCGCCAGCCTGACGGCCAACCGCGGCGCCAGCGTGGCGCCGGGTAATTCCATCGGGACCCTGCAGGTGGCAGGGGATGTAACGTTCCAGTCCGGTTCCAACTACGCAGTCGAAGTTTCTCCCACTTCCAGCGATCTGATCGTGGCCGGCGGCAAGGCCATTATCGACGGGGCCACGGTATCCCTGTCCCTGGAGAACAGTCCGACGTTGCTCACCGCCAGCGAAGTGAAAAGCCTGTTGGGCAGACAGTTCGACATCGTGCAGGCGGCCGATGGCATTGAGGGGCGCTTCGGCCAAGTGTTGCCCGACTATGCGTTCCTGGGCGGCGACCTGGCGTACTCCGCCAGCGGCATCCGGTTGGCGGTGGCGCGCAACGCGACCTCCTTCAGCAGCCTGGGCCTGACGCCGAACCAGCGCTCCGTGGCGAGCGCCGCCGAACAATTGGGTGCTGGCAACGCCTTGTATGAAGCGTTGTTGCTGTCTCCCAGCGCAGCGGCGGCACAACAGGCGTTCCAGCAGTTGTCCGGCGAGATCCACCCGGCCATCGGCACGTTGTTGATCAACGACAGCCGTTACCTGCGCGATGCCGTGGTTGATCGGCTGCGCCAGGATGCGCTGTACGACGCCGCTGCTGCGACCGATGCCGCCAGCAATGCGTGGGTCAAAGTCTTGGGGGCCTGGGGTAAAAGCGATGGCGGCAACGAAAACGCCAGTTCCACCCACTCCATTGGCGGGCTGCTGGCCGGTGTGGACGGTCTGATCGCCGAGCGGACTCGATTGGGCTTCGTCACCGGGTACAGCGACAGTTCGCTGAGCATGGGGGATGGCACCCACTCGTCGGCCAAGGCAGACAGCTATCACCTGGGAGCGTACCTGGGGCACGAGATCGATGCCCTGCGCCTGACGGTCGGCGGTGCCTACGCCTGGCATCGCATCGACGTGCAGCGCGATCTGCAATTCAACGATGTGAACGGCCGGGAGAAAACCAAGCGCGACGCCCGGAGTGCTCAGCTCTTCACCGAGGCGGCTTATCGCCTCGACCTTGAGCCCGTGGCGCTGGAGCCCTTTGCCAACCTGGCCTATGTGCACCTGGACAGTGACAGCTTTCACGAAAAGGGCGACTCCGCGGCGCTGCGCGCGGGGGATGATCGTCGCGACGCGGTGCTGTCGACGTTGGGCATGCGGGCCGATCACACCCTGGCGTTATCGAAAACTCAGCAGTTGCAGCTGTCCGGGACCCTTGGCTGGCAGCACAACCTGAGCGACATCCGTTCCGAACAGAATCTGGCGTTCGCCGGTGGCAACACCTTCGCGGTACAGAGCGTGTCCATGGACCGCAACGCGGCGGTGATCGGTGCCCGTGCCGGGCTGGCAGTGGCGAGGGATGTGCAAGTCAACCTGGATTACAACGGTCTGCTCGGTTCCCGGGACAAGACCCATGGCGTCGGCCTGACGCTGGACTGGCGTTTCTGAATTCTTGCCCGGCCGCTGCTGCGTGAGCGCGTCGGGCAAGGCATCCCCACTCATTCCAACAACAAAAAGAGTGCAACAACCATGGGAATCTACGACTACAAGCACTTCGGCACCACGGAATCCAAGGCGCTGGTCAGCGATGCGATGGCGATCATGCTGTATTCCTACCACAACCTCGATCACGGTTTTGCCGCCGGGTACCAGCAGAACGGTTTCGGTACCGGGCTGCCGGCGACCCTGGTGACGGCCTTGCTGGGCGGCACCGACTCCCAAGGCGTGATTCCCGGCGTGCCGTGGAATCCCGACTCGGAGAAGCTGGCCCTGGAAGCCGTGCAAAAGGCCGGCTGGACGCCCATCAGCGCGGCACAACTGGGTTATGCCGGCAAGGTGGACAGTCGAGGAACGTTCTTCGGTGAGAAGCCCGGCTACACCACCGCCCAGGTGGAAATCCTCGGCAAGTACGATGCCGATGGGCACCTGAAGGAAATCGGCATTGCCTTTCGTGGCACCAGTGGTCCGCGGGAAAACCTGATCAGCGACTCCATTGGCGATGTGATCCATGACCTGATGGCCGCGCTGGGTCCCAAGGATTTTGCCAGGAACTACGTGGGTGAAGCCTTCGGCAATCTGCTCGGCGACGTTGCGGCCTTCGCTCGTGCCCATGGCCTGACAGGCGCGGACGTGCTGGTCAGCGGCCACAGCCTGGGCGGGCTCGCGGTCAACAGCCTGGCGGACTTGAGCAGCGACAAGTGGGCAGGCTTCTACAGCGATGCCAACTACATCGCCTACGCTTCGCCGACCCAAAGCGCCAGCGACAAAGTCTTGAACATCGGTTACGAGAACGACCCGGTATTCCGGGCACTGGACGGCTCGACATTCGGCCTGCCGTCGGTAGGCGTGCACGACGCGCATCAGGACTCGGCCACCAATAACATCGTCAGTTTCAATGACCATTACGCTTCGGCGGCATGGAATGTCCTGCCATTTTCCATCCTCAACATTCCCACCTGGATTTCCCACCTGCCCACGGGCTACGGCGACGGCATGGGCCGGATAATGAATTCCGCGTTCTATGACCTCACCGGCAAAGACTCCACCATCGTGGTCGCCAACCTGTCGGACCCGGCACGCAGCAACACATGGGTGCAGGATCTCAATCGCAATGCCGAGCCCCACACGGGCAGCACCTTTATCATCGGCAGCGACAAGGATGACCTGATCCAGGGCGGCCAGGGCAGCGATTACCTGGAAGGACGCGCAGGCAACGACACCTTTCGCGACGGTGGCGGCTACAACGTGATTCTGGGCGGGCAGGGCAGTAACACCCTGCAGTTGCAACAGTCGGTGAAGGATTTCAGTTTCGCCCATGACGGGGCGGGAACGCTGTACGTGCGTGACGCCCATGGCGGGATCAGCATGACCCGCGATATCGGTACGCTAGTGAGCAAAGAGTCCGGCGCGTTCTGGGGGCTGCTCAAGGACGAGGTGAGCCACAGCGTCACCGCCAGTGGCCTGGTCAGCGAGGGGCATGTCACGGCCTATGCGTCAACGGTCAAGGGCGGTGCGGCCAACGATACCCTGGTGGCGCGGGCGACAGGCGACTGGCTGTTCGGCCTGGACGGTCACGATGTGCTGGTCGGCGGGGCAGGGAACGATACGTTCGTGGGCGGCTCGGGCAACGACGTGATGCAGTCCGGTGGCGGCCAGGACACATTCCTCTTCAATGGCGCATTCGGCCAGGACCGCATCAGCGGGTATGACGCCGGCGACACACTGGTGTTCCTGGGCGTCCCTGGTGCCGGTGCGGGTTACGACTACAGCCAGCACTTGTCACAGGTGGGCAACGATACCTTGCTCAAGGTAGGCGACAGTTCCGTGACCCTGGTGGGCGTCGGATTGACCCAGGTAGCAGGCGACGGCCTTGTATTCGCCTGATTGATTCGAGGCAGGCGTGAGAGGGGGCAATGACCGGGAGGAAGCCGGGTTGTCATGGCTTCGGTGAGTGATCGCCGCCCATAAAGTCATTTCCCCCATCACGTATCCACTGCGCCGGGGCAGCCCTCTGGAGGTTGAGGGCCTGGTAGCGGTGCGGATCAGTCTTCCTTGCGGATCGTCGCCACTTCATCGGCGCGAACCCGGACTTTCTTGCCCGAAATGTCTTCGAATTCGTAGAAGCCATCGGAGGTGCGGGTGTTGGGGGTGTCCTGGGTCAAATACTGGGTGCCGTTCTGCAGGGTCACCACCGTCGGCGTGGAGCAACCGGCCAGCGCCAGGAGCGCAGCAGCGGCCAAAGGCAGGCCCAGAAGTCTGATGTTCATATCCATAACCTCTCGATGAAAAAGGTGCGGCCTGACTGATTCGACCGCGCCACTACTGTAATCAACCGCCATTGGTCTCGCTTGCTGTAGGAAAGTTCATCGCCGACCGCAGGATTTCACCTTTTAAATATAGGAGACCGCTCATCCTTTGCAGTTGCCTGCGTGCTTCGTAGCTGATATCTGTACGCATAACCAGTACTGTGGCGCTTTTCCCCCGTGACAATCAACCCCCTCGACGATCCCTTCTACTACCTGAACAACTTTCAGCAGGTGCTCGCCTGGCTGACGCAACGTTATGCTGATGTGCTCAGCCCCGAAGAACAGCGGTTTATCGACGATTTTGCGGCGGTTCCTCGTCCGTCCCAGGGGCTGCTGGTGCGGATGGTGATGCGCAAGGGGCTGCGCTTTCGGCACAGCAAGTTGAGCTACTCGGAAATCGGCGACATTGCCACCGCCGTGAAACCGCTGCTGGCACTGGGTTGGGTCGCCGAACAGGTTCCCCTGAGCCTGGCCGAGTTGTTCGACGTGCTACTCAAACCTGAAATCGTCCAGTGCCTGGGGCATCTGATCGAGCGACCGAAGGCGAAGAAGACGCAATGGCTCGAGGCCTTGAGCGATCGGGTCAACCAAGCGCAGCCCTTCCACGCCTGGTGCCCGCAGCTTGGGGATCGGCTGTATAGCCTGACGATCATGGGTATTTGTGACCGGTTGAGGCTGATGTTCTTTGGCAACCTCTACCAGGACTGGTCGGAATTCGTACTGGCGGACCTGGGCATCTTTACCTACGAAACCGTGGCGTTCAGCGCCGAGTCCCGGGGCTTGCGCAACCGGCGGGACGTCGATGCCTGCGTCTTCCTGTACGAGTGCCAGCAGCGCCTGGAGGCCGGTGAGCCGCCGCAAGACGTCGTTGCCCAGGTCAATGCCCTGGAACTGGACAATCCGTGGCTGGAGCGGCGTCGGGGCAAACTGTTGTTCCAGATCGGCCAGTACGGCGAGCGCATCGCCGATTTTGCCCTGGCCCTGAGCATCTATCGCGATTGCACCTACCCCGGCGCCCGTTTGCGGATGATCCGTGTGCTGGAGCGCATCGGCGAGTACGACCTGGCCCTGGCATTGAGCGAAGAGGCTGTGCGGGCGCCCCAGGATGCGGCCGAGGCCCAGGCTTTGCTCAGGATCGTTCCTCGCCTGCGGCGCAAGTTGGGTGGGCCGCCGGTTCCGCGCATGCTGGCCCGGGAAGTGGAGCGACTGGACTTGCAACTGCAGCGCATCGACCCGGTCCTGTCGGTGGAGTATCACGTCCAGGCCCATCTGCACGACGAAGCCGCTCCGGTGCATTACGTCGAGAACAGCCTGATCAACTCGCTGTTCGGGCTGCTGTGCTGGCCGGCGATTTTCGCGCCGCTGCCGGGTGCGTTTTTCCACCCCTTCCAGCGCGGCCCGGTGGACCTGCTCAACGAAGATTTCCACGCTCGCCGCGCCGAGCTGTTCGCAGCCTGTTTCGCCGAGCTGGAGGACGGGCGCTATCGCGACACCATTGCTCGCCGTTACGTGGAAAAGTGGGGTATCCAGTCGCCTTTCGTGTTCTGGGGTTCCTTGTCCGAAGCGCTGTTGAATCAGGCGCTCGACTGCCTGCCGGCCGAACACCTCAAACACTGGTTCAACCGCCTGCTGCTGGACATCAAGGCCAACCGCGCCGGGATGCCGGACCTGATCCAGTTCTGGCCGCAGCACAAGACCTACCGCATGATCGAAGTCAAAGGCCCTGGCGATCGGCTGCAAGACAATCAGTTGCGCTGGCTGGAGTTCTGCCATGAGCATTGCATGCCCGTCGCCGTGTGCTACGTGCAGTGGGTGGAGCAGAGCGCATGAGCCAGGAACCGGTGTATGGCATCGCCGTGCGGGCGCTGTGTGAGTTCACCGCCAAGACAGGTGATCTGGACCTGCGTTTTACCCCGTCGCCCACGGCCATGGAAGGCATCGTCGGCCATCGCACCGTGGCGTCACGGCGCAGCGAGGGGTATCAGGTCGAAGTCAGCCTGGAAGGGGTTTACCGAGGGGTGAAGGTCAGGGGCCGGGCCGACGGTTATGACCCGCAGCGCAATTGCCTCGAAGAGGTGAAGACCTACCGGGGCGATCTGGCGCGGCAACCGGCCAATCACCGTCAGCTGCATTGGGCCCAGGCGAAAATCTATGGCTGGCTGATGTGCGACAGGTTGCAATTGCCGCGCATCGACGTGGCGCTGGTGTATTTCGACATCGTCAGCGAAAAGGAAACCCGCTTGACGCAAAGCTTCGAGGCGCCACTGCTCCAGACTTTTTTCCAGGAAGAGTGCACGCTGTTCCTGGCCTGGGCCGGGCAGGAGGTTGTCCACCGACAGGCGCGTAATGACGGCGCCCAGGCCCTGGCGTTTCCGCATGCCGGTTTCAGGCCGGGCCAGCGGCACCTGGCCGAGTCGGTGTTCAAGGCCGTCAGCACCGGTCGATGTTTGATGGCACAGGCACCCACCGGCATCGGCAAGACCATCGCAACCTTGTTTCCAATGCTCAAGGCCCTGGCACCGCAGAAGCTGGACAAGGTGTTTTTCCTCACCGCAAAGACCCCCGGCCGCAAGCTGGCCCTGGATGCGGCCCGCGTGATGATCCACAGCGCACCTTCAATGCCGCTACGGGTGTTGGAAATGATCGCTCGGGACAAGGCCTGCGAGCATCCGGATAAAGCTTGCCACGGCGAGTCTTGCCCACTGGCCCGTGGGTTCTATGACCGGTTGCCGGCTGCCCGTCAGGCCGCCAGCCGGATCAAGCTGCTCGACCAGGCTGCGTTGCGGGGGGTCGCACTGGCCCACGAGATATGCCCGTACTACCTTAGTCAGGAGATGGCGCGCTGGGCCGATGTGGTGGTGGCCGACTACAATTACTATTTCGATTTCAGCGCCTTGCTCTTCGGCCTGGTCCAGGTCAATGGCTGGACCGTCGCGACCCTGGTGGACGAAGCCCATAACCTGGTGGAGCGGGGACGTCAGATGTACAGCGCGACACTCGACCAGTCGACCCTGGCCGCCGTGCGCAAAACCGCTCCTGAGCCCTTGAAGAAAGCCCTGCAGCGGGTCAATCGGCAATGGAACGCCTTGCATGGGCCGCAAGTGGCGGCATACCAGGCTTATGACCAGGCGCCGGACAAACTCCTCCAGGCGTTGGCGCAATGCACTGGCGCTATCGGCGACTACCTCAATGACCATCCCCAGGGCCTGGACAGCGGATTGCAGGCGTTCTACTTCGATGCGTTGCAGTTTGGTCGGGTAGCGGAGTCGTTCGATGAGCATTTCCTGTTCGACATTCACAAGCGCGAGCCGCAAAGCACGCGCAGCCGGTCCACCCTGTGCCTGCGCAACGTAGTACCGGCCGGCTTCCTGCGGCCAAGGTTCACCGCGTCTCGTAGCAGTGTGCTGTTCTCTGCGACCCTGAGCCCCCGGCACTATTACGCCGATCTGCTGGGCACCCCGGCGGACACGGTATGGATCGATGTCGAGTCGCCGTTCCAGGCCGAACAGCTGGACGTCCACGTGATCAGTCGGATTTCCACCCGTTTTGCCCATCGCCAGGCCTCCCTGGAACCGATCGTCGCCTTGATGGCCCGTCAGTTCCGCGAACGGCCGGGTAACTACCTGGCGTTCTTCAGCAGTTTCGATTACTTGCAGCAGGTGGCCGGGCTGTTTGCCGAGCGACACCCGGACATTGCCACTTGGGCTCAATCGCGAGGCATGGGGGAAGTGCCCCGGCAAGCCTTTATCGAGCGCTTCGAGGCGCATAGCCAGGGCATCGGGTTCGCGGTGCTGGGCGGGGCGTTCGGTGAGGGCATCGACCTGCCGGGCTCGCGTCTGATCGGAGCATTCATCGCCACCTTGGGCCTGGCGCAATTCAACCCGGTCAACGAGCAGATCAAGCAGCGCATGACCGCTATTTTCGGCGACGGTTATGACTACACCTATCTGTATCCGGGATTGCAGAAAGTCGTTCAGGCCGCGGGCCGGGTCATCCGTACCCAGCAGGATCGTGGTGTGGTGATGTTGATCGACGACCGCTTCGGCGAAGCCCGGGTGCAGCACTTATTGCCGCGGTGGTGGTCAGTGAGGCAAGAGGGCGACAAATCCCCCTGTGGGAGCGAGCTTGCTTGCGAAAGCACTTTGTCAGTCATTTGAGTCTCCACTGACCCACCGCTATCGCGAGCAGGCTCGCTCCCACCCAGGGGCGCTCAGAATACCGTTGGGTGTGCGGTACTTTTTCCCGAGACACCAACTGTTCCATAATTCGCAAAAAAATCCAGACGGATGTTACGGCCAAAATGCCTGAGAATGAGCCCTCGATCACCCGCATCAACGAAGAGCAGCGTTTTCGCCTGCTCATCGATGCCGTGGTCGACTATGCCATCTACATGACCGATCCCACGGGCATCATCACCAGCTGGAACTCCGGCGCCCGGCGTTTCAAGGGTTATGAGGAAGCGGAGATCATCGGCCAGCATTTTTCCCGTTTCTATACCGATCAGGACCGGGCCGCTGGCTTGCCGCAACAGGCACTGGATACGGCGGTGCGCGAAGGCCGCTTCGAAGGCGAGGGCTGGCGGGTACGCAAGGACGGTACGCTGTTCTGGTCCCACGTCGTCATCGATCCGATCATCGACAGCCATAGCGGTGCCTTGCTCGGTTTCGCCAAGATCACCCGTGACCTGACCGATCGCAAAATGGCCGAGGAAACCCTCAAGCAAAGCGAGCAACAGTTCCGCCTGTTGGTGCAAAGCGTCACCGACTACGCCATCTACATGCTCGACCCTGACGGCCAGGTCACCAACTGGAACCAGGGGGCACAACGGATCAAAGGCTATCTTCCAGCGGAAGCCATCGGCCAGCACTTCTCGATGTTCTACACCCCTGAGGACCGAGAAGCCGGCGAGCCCCAGCGGGCGCTGCGCATCGCTGCCGGCGAGGGGCGCTTCGAGAAAAAGGGCTGGCGCGTGCGCAAGGACGGCACGCGGTTCATGGCCCACGTGGTCATCGATGCGATCCGCAGCGATACCGGTACGCTGTTGGGTTTTGCCAAGATCACCCGCGACATCACCGATGCCACCCAGGCGCAATTGGCCCTCGAACAGGCCCGTGAAGCGCTGTTCCAGTCCCAGAAGCTGCAAGCCGTCGGCCAGCTCACCGGTGGTATCGCCCACGACTTCAACAACTTGTTGACCGTGATCCTCGGTAACCTGGAGATCGTGCGCAAGCGCATGCCCGGCGATCCGAAACTCACCCAACTGCTGGAAAACGCCACCCAGGGCGCGTTGCGTGGCGTTTCGCTGACCCAGCGGATGCTGGCATTTGCCCGACGGCAGAAGCTGACGTCCGAATCGGTCCAGTTGTCGGCCCTGGTGCAGGGTATCAGCGGCTTGCTGCAGAGCTCTCTGGGCCCCTCGTTCCATATCCAGACCTCCTTTGCCCCAGGACTTTCACCCGTGCTGGTGGATGTCAATCAACTGGAACTGGCCATCCTCAACCTGGCGACCAACGCCCGGGATGCCATGCCCAGCGGCGGTCGCATCCTGATCACAGCCGATGAGCGACGGGAGACTCAGGCCTCGCCACAGACAGCCATGAAGCCAGGACGCTACGTTTGCCTGTCGATCGTCGACGAAGGCGAGGGCATGGACGAGGCGACCCTGGCGTCGGCTGTCGAGCCGTTCTTCACCACCAAGGGCGTCGGCAAGGGGACTGGCCTGGGGTTGTCCATGGTCCATGGCCTGGCGGAGCAGTTGGGGGGACAATTGTTGCTTCGCAGCAAGAAGGGGGTCGGCACCTGCGCCGAATTGTGGCTCCCGGTGGCTCGGGACCCGATCTCGGAGAAAATACCGGTACGGGAATCGACCTCATTGGTGACCCAGGAATTGCGGGTGCTGGTGGTCGACGACGACAGTCTGGTGCTGACCAGTACCCGGCTGCTGATCGAAGACCTCGGACACCGGGTGCTTTGCGCATCTTCCGGGATCCAGGCCCTGGAGTTGTTCGAATCCAACCAGGACATCGACCTGGTGATCACCGACATGGCCATGCCGCAGATGGACGGCGCTCAGTTGGCGCAATTGCTACGCGACCGCCGGCCCACCTTGCCCATCGTCCTGGCCACCGGCTACGCCGAACGCCTGGAAGGCTTCGCCACGCAACTGCCGCGGCTGACCAAGCCGTTCAAGCAGATCGACCTGGTGAAGGTCATTGGACAAACGATGGGATGAACATCGTTTCCGCGGCCGCTACGTGGTGTTCTTCCTGAAGCCCCGAAGGTTCATCGCACACAGGCAGAACTGCAGGACGATCAAGGCGTAAGCGTTCGTATGCAGCCCCCAGATCACCCATAGGATGTTGCTTGCAATGAAGCAACTGAACCCGGCCACCCGACGGCGCGGCTGGCGCGAGCCGATCAGCCAGGCGGCCAACACCGTCACCATCATCGCGGGCCATTGCACCCATCCAACATAATCCACCGCTTGCTCCTCGTGCTTGCGATGATCTACAGACCGCAGGCGGCGGCCCGGCGTTTCGTTGGACCGGCGGTCCATCGACTTGAACTTGCCCGACGGTGCGTTCCTCCAACGAAGCTGAATCATCTTTGAGGAATAGACCTGCGCAATGCCCCGAATCCTGACCAGCCAGACCCAGGAAGAAGAACTGACGGAACACAAGGCCAAGCTGTTTGGATCCCCCAAGGAGCGCTTGGATTTCTACCGTCGGGAGATCCAGTACGAGACCAGTATCCTGGCCAATCGAACCGATGCGTACCTGGCCGCCCAGTCCTTCCTCGTGATCGCTTTTGCTTCGTGCATGGCCAACTTGAACCCCGAGTGGGGCAAGTTGTTCACCCTGGTCGTGCCGCCATTTCTGGCGCTGCTGGGTTTTCTCAGCTCCCTCAACGCCTGGCCGGGCATCCGCGCAGCCTACGAGATCATCGATCACTGGCATTTCAAGCAAAGCGAGCTGCTGCGTGCCGAGCCGATGATGGGACTGGTCTATGACGAGTCGCCGCTGTTCAGCGAGCAGGAAGCGACCCACAAGGGCTACCGCAAGTCGCTGTTGTTCTCGCTGCGAACCCCCTGGATCTTCGCAGCGTTCTGGGTGCTGCTGGGGGCGTATTCGGTGCTTATCCAGGTGACCGATCCCGGGGGTTAGCCTGTGCTCGCTGCTGGTGACGCTCATACCAGGCCAGGATGGGTTGGGTGCTCAGGCCGTGGACCAGGATGCTCAGGGCCACCACCGACAACGTGAGGTCGATACCCAGTTGCGCCACGTGTGGTTGTAACTGATGGTTCAAGGCAAAAAACAGATAGAACAGGCTGCCGATGCCTCGTATGCCGAACCAGCCAATCAGCAGCCGCTGGTGTCTGTCCAGCAATGGCCCCCAAGGGATCGCCAGGACGCTCAGGGGGCGAATCACGGCAAACAGCAGGCCACCGATGACGACGGCACGCCAATCCCAATGGTTGACCAGCACCACCCCCAACAGGGTCACCAAAAACACCTCCATGGCGCGTTCTACCAGACTGCCGAAGGCCAGCATGTCGCCCATCATCACCCCGGCGGCCACTTGACCGTCATCCAGGGACTCGGTATCCCCCAGCAGCGCTTGTCGTGGCGCGACGGTTTCGTGCCCGACCACCGGTTGTACCAGATGCTCGGCCGGTGGTGATTCTTCGTCGGTGGATTCGACTTCGGCTTGACGCAGCCCCAGCCCGGCGGCGAATACCGAGAGGAAGCCATAGCCCTGGACCGACTCGGCGGCGACGTAAGCCAGGGCGATCAGGGCCAGGGCCAGGTAGTCGTTGGGCGAGAGGGTGCTATCGGCGTTGCGGATACGCATCGATAGCGTCAGCTTGCCGATGCCGCGGCCCATCCAGTAGCCCACCAGTAAACCGGCTGGTACGGCCCACAGAACATTGCGCAAGGTCCATTCCATCAGCAAGCCACTGCTGTTGTCTTCGCGCAGCATCAAAAGGCCCAGGATCACGAAGGGGAACGCCGTCCCATCATTCAACCCGGCCTCGCCGGACAGACCGAAACGCACCCGGTCGTCATCACGGGCATCGTTGACTTGCACCAGTGCCGCCAGCACCGGATCAGTGGGCGCCAGCATCGCGCCGATCAATAGCGACACACCCCATCCGAGGCCGAACAGATAGTGCAGTGCCAGGCACAGGCCGCCGATGGTCAGGATCATCACGGGACCGGCCAGCCCATAGGCCACGCGCCAGGTGCGATTCTTGAAAGGCAGGCGCAACTTGAGGCCGCTGACGAACAGCGAAAACACCACGGCGATTTCGGTGAGGTGTTCCATCCATACCGAAGAATCGTCGATGTCCAGTCTCAGCAAGCCGAGCCCCAACGGGCCGATGACAACACCCAGCACCAGACACACGGCCGAGGTGGTTACCGGCATCCAGCGCAGGTAAGACGAGGTCAGGGCCAGGGTCAACAAGACGGCACCGAGCACGGCTACCCACACTGAAAAAGTCATCGGTGCTCCTTGATCCATGTGCCGCGGGGAATTTGCCTCTGGTTATTCGTTCGAGGCATGGCGAGTCGATACGGTTCCGTTTATCCGGCTGCCGTTCAATCCGAGGGAATTTTTATTCCCGCGCAGGGCTCTGCAATGGAAGAGACGTGTTGATTCAGCGTCCTGCCGAGAACTGAAGAGGCCCTTATGACTGCGCTGACCTCCCTGCACCAGCCTGCCACCCCTGCCACCGCAGGACCGTTTACAGATGCACCGTTTACCGAGGCCGGTAACGTGCGCCAATGCTACGAGCGCCTGCTCCAGGGCCCTGACGATACCGACAAACAATCCATGGCCCAGGCGTTCCTCCAGTCTTGCCTGGAAAAAGCCGCTGCCTTGCCCCAGGAAACCCCCGATGACCCGGCAGCGCTGCAAGCCTGGGTCGAAGAGCACAGCGCCGGTGTGGCCCGGCAGTATGCCGATTATCTGGAACGTCGCAAAAACGGCGGGCCCCGTGAGTTTTTCAGCAGCAAAGCCCATGCGCTGTACTTCCTGCAAGCCGTCGCACCGACCAAACTGGTCGACGGTGCCTGGTTGTACGGCGTGCTCAAGCACTGGCACGACCATCGCTTCGAAGGGTTGCTGTGCACCTACCTGGAAGAACTGGGGGACGGTAATCCGGCGCAGAACCATGTGGTGATCTATCGCAAGTTGCTCGCCGAGCATGGCCTGCCGGACACTCCGGACATCGATGACGAGCGCTACCTGCAAGGCGCGGTGCAACTGGCCCTGGGGTATGCCGGCGATGAATACTTGCCAGAGGTGATCGGTTACAACCTGGGCTATGAACAATTGCCCTTGCACCTGCTGATCAGCGCCTATGAGCTGAGCGAACTGGCCATCGACCCGTATTACTTCACCCTGCACGTCACCATCGACAACGCCAGCACCGGCCACGCTCACAAGGCCGTGCAGTCGCTGCTGCAATTGATGCCGATGGAAGCCGATCGCGAGGCCTTCTGGCGGCGGGTCACCCTGGGTTATCGCCTCAATGATCTGGGGCAGGGCAGCCGGGCGATCATCGAGGCGTTCGACCTGGAGCGCGAAGTGCTCGACATGCTCGAACGCAAACGTCCGTTCGGCCAGCATATGCATTCAGACTACTGCAAGTTCCAGGGCAAGACTGTCAACCAGTGGCTCGCAGAGCCCGGTCAACTGGAAGGTTTCCTTCAGGCGCTGCAGGACAAAGGTTGGATCAAGCGCCACGAAGACCCGCAGAACAGTCGCTTCTGGAACCTGATTGAAGGGGCGGGCGCCGCCATGTTCGGGGTGTTCAGCCCCTACGAAAAGCAGCTGCTGCACGACTGGATCGCCGGAGATTGGCTGAACGAGCGCAGCCGCAGCGCGCCGCGGCGCAATCAAGGGGCTGCGTGCGAACCTCAGATGCCGGTGGAGGATCCCGATGTTCGCAACCTGCAACAGGCCCTGCGTGGCAACGCGCCCGATGAGCAGATGCAGACTCTCATGCCCTGGCTCTCGGCCCGCTGCCACAGCCATCCGGCGGGATTGCTGGCCACCCGCCGGTTCATCGAACTCAAATCCGTACTTCGCTAGGAGCCCTGCATGAATCAGGAAGAACGCCTGTCCGAACCCGACCTGGCGCTGCTGCAGCTGGGCCGTCGCCTGCAAGCCGACGGTTATCGCTTCGTCACCCCGACGCCCTTGACCCATGAGCGGGTCAATTCGCGCCCCGGCAACGAACGGTCCAGAACGTTGCGGGACGTGTTCGGCTGGTCGCGCCCGTTCGCGCCGGGGCTGATCTCCGCCGACGAGCAACGCCAGTTGCAAGAGGCCGAGGTGTTGGAAGAGCGCGATGGCCTGCTCAGCAGCCGAGTGCGCTGGTCGAGTCTGGACGGCCTGCTGTTCGCTCATTCACGGTTTCCCACCCAAGCCGCCGACGCGGTGTTTTTCGGCCCGGACACCTACCGCTTCGCCCAACTGATCCATGCCCATCTGCAAGAGAACTTCACCGCCGTGCACCGGGCCGTGGACATCGGGTGCGGTGCCGGTGTCGGCGCAATCGTGATCGCCCGTTCCCGACGTGAGGCTCAGGTGCTGGCCCTGGATATCAACCCGCTGGCCTTGCGCCTTAGCGCGGTCAACGCCGCGTTGGCGGAGGTGAGCAATGTCGAGATCGCCCACAGCGATCTGCTTCAGAACGTGGAAGGCCAGTTCGACCTGATTGTCGCCAATCCGCCGTACATGGCTGATCCGGCCGAGCGCGCCTATCGCCACGGTGGCGGGGCCCTGGGTGCCGGGCTGTCGCTGCGCATCGTCGAGCAGGCCTTGCCTCGGCTCACGCCCGGCGGCTCGCTGGTGCTCTACACCGGCGTGGCGATGGTCGACGGTCGTGACCCTTTCCTGGAGGCGTTGGGCGCATGGCGCGATTCTCCTGAGTTTGGCTGGACCTACAAGGAACTGGACCCGGATGTTTTCGGCGAGGAACTGCTGACGCCGGGTTATCAGGACGTGGAACGGATCGCCGTGGTGGCGTTGGTGGTAACCCGCATCGGCGCGGGTATCGGAGGGAGCATCGATGAAAAGGCGTCTGAAGTTCGGCATTGAGGAAGAATATTTCATCACCGACCTGCAAACCCGCTGCATGCCCGGTCAACCGCCCGCGGCTGCGGTCGCGGCATGCCGGGCCGAGCTGGGCAAGCATTTCGCCCATGAGATGTTCCAGAGCCAGATCGAGGTGGCATCACCGATCTTTCGCAGCCTGCCCGAGGCGGCTGATTACCTGGGCCAGGTCCGTGCGGGACTGACGCAACGCCTCGCGCCCTTTGGCCTGGGGCTGCTCAGCGCCGGCTCGCACCCGATGGCCGCGCAGGGGTTGCAGCCCACCGATGAGCTGCATTTCCAGCAGTTGTTCGATGATTACCAGCGGGTGGCGCGGCGCAGCGTCCTGTCAGGTCTGCATGTGCATGTGGAGGTGCCGGCTGACAAGGACCGGGTGCAGGTGATGAACGAAGTCCTGCCCTGGCTGCCGATGTTCCTGGCCTTGAGCGCGTCGTCACCGTTCTGGAATGGGGCCTACAGCGGGTTCAACAGTTATCGCCAGGTCGCTTGCGATGAATGGCCGCGCATGGGCGTTCCCGAATTCTTTGAAAACGAATCGGCTTTCGCCGACTACGTCGACCTGCTCATGCGCACCGGCTCGATTCACCAGCCCAGCGATTGCTGGTGGGTGATTCGCCCGTCATCGCATTATCCCACCCTGGAAATGCGTATCTGCGATGCCTGTCCCCGGGTCGAGGATGCCCTGTGCCTGGTTTCGCTGTTTCGCCTGATGGTCGCCCATGCCGTCGCGCTGCCCCGGCCCGGCGCGAACTACAGCCTGACGTCCCAGTGGATCCTCAAGCAAAATCGCTGGCGGGCCAAGCGTCACGGCATCCTGGCGGAGTTCATCATCGAAGGGCAGGATGAGCCGCTGCTCATCGGCGAATGGCTGGCCCTGGCCGAACAGACCTTCGGCGAGACGGCGGCGTCCCTGGGCGTTCAGGATGTCTTCAAGCAGGCGCGACGGATCGTCCAGGAAGGCGCCAGTGCCGACCGGCAGGTTGTCCTGTATGAGCAAGGGCTGTTGCTGGGCGACTCTACAGAACAGGCCTTGGGCCGGGTCGTCGACCAACTGCTGTCGGAAACTGTCGGGTTGCCGGCGGCCAGTCCGATGTTGCCGCAAGTCGCAGGTGCCAGATGACCAGCAAGACCCTCGATGACTACAACCGCATGCGTGATTTCGCTGCCACGCCGGAGCCGGCGGGCAAGCGTTCGCGCAAATCGACGAAGACCGCCCACGCCTTGCAGTTCTGTATCCAGAAACACGATGCCACGCGGTTGCATTATGACTTCCGCCTGGAACTGGATGGCGCACTCAAGAGCTGGGCGGTGCCCAAGGGGCCGTCCCTGGACCCCAAGGTCAAGCGCCTGGCGGTGCATGTCGAGGATCATCCGCTGGATTACGCGACGTTCGAGGGCAGCATTCCGCAGGGGCATTATGGCGCCGGTGATGTGATCGTCTGGGACCGTGGCGTGTGGATCCCCCAGGGCGATCCCCACGAAGCCTACGAAAAGGGACGGCTCAAATTCGAGCTGCAAGGTGAGAAGCTTGCCGGCCTGTGGAACCTGGTACGCACCCACATGCCCGGCAAGCAGGAACAGTGGTTCCTGATCAAACACCAGGACGAAGCGGCTCGACCCGAAAGCGAATACGACGTGGTGCAGGCCGAACCGGACAGCGTACTCAGCGACCGCACGCTCGTGCCCAAGCGTCGTGGCAAGGCCGCTGCCGCCAAAGCCGTGAAGCAGCCGGAGAAAGCCGCCAAGGCAACCTCATCGAGGAAAAAGGCAAGAACGACCCTGAGCGGCGCCGTCGCCGGGCCGATTCCAGACGCGCTCAAGCCGGAACTCGCGACCCTGGTGGACAGCGCGCCCGACGGTGAATGGCTCTACGAGATCAAGTTCGACGGCTACCGGGTCATGGCCCGTATCGAGGGCGGCGATGTCCGGCTGATCACTCGCAACGGCCATGACTGGACTCACAAGCTGCCCAGGCAGGCCGAGGCGCTGGCCGGACTGGGGCTTGAGTCGGCCTGGTTCGACGGCGAAATGGTGGTGGCCAACGAACAGGGCGTGCCGGATTTCCAGGCCCTGCAGAATGCCTTCGATGCCGGGAGCAGCGGCCAGATCGCGTATTACTTGTTCGACCTGCCGTATCTCAACGGCATGGACCTGCGCAAAGTCCCGGTGGAGGAACGGCGGGCAGCGTTGGCGGCAGTGCTTGAAGGCAATGAAGATCCGCTGCTGCGGTTTTCCGATGCCTTCGAGGAAACGCCGGAGGCCTTGCTCAACAGCGCCTGCCAGATGCAAATGGAAGGATTAATTGGCAAACGCATGGGCAGTGCCTACGTTTCCCGGCGCAGCAATGACTGGATCAAGCTCAAGTGCAAACGTCGCCAGGAGTTCGTGGTGGTCGGATTCAGCGAGCCCAAAGGGGCCCGCAGCGCCTTCGGCGCGTTGCTGCTGGGTTTGCACGATGCAGACAGTGGCGAGCTGCGCTATGCCGGCAAGGTCGGTACCGGTTTCAACGAAACCACCCTCAAGAGCATCTACCAGCAATTGTTGCCTCTGGAGACGAAAAAGGCCGCGGTGGTCAATCCACCCACGGGTTATGAAGCCAAAGGCGTGCACTGGCTGGAGCCGACGTTGCTGGCGGAGGTCGCCTTCGCCGAGATGACCAAGGAAGGCTCGGTGCGTCATGCGGTGTTCCATGGCTTGCGTAACGACAAACCGGCCAGGGACATTACCGAAGAGCTTGCCAAACCGGGCAAAAAGACTGCCGCTACCCAGAAGCCTTCCAAGGAAAAATCTGAGGCCGCGCCGGAAAAAGCCAAGGCGAAAGGCAAAGCCAAGACGGCGCCGGCCATGGACGGTAAGGTGCGCATTACCCATCCGGACCGGATCATCGACGCCAGCAGCGGCACCACCAAGTTACAACTGGCGGAGTATTACGCCAGCGTCGCCGAGTTCATCCTGCCGGAACTGGCCGACCGCCCGGTGGCGCTGGTGCGAGCGCCGGAGGGTATTGCCGGTGAGCTGTTCTTCCAGAAAAACGCCGAGCGCCTGGCCATCCCGGGCATCACCAGCCTGGACAAGTCCGTCACCGGGCACCCGGTGATGATGATCAACAATCCCGAGGCGCTGATCGGCGCGGTGCAGATGAGCACCGTGGAACTGCACACCTGGAACGCCACGACGGTGGATCTGGACAAGCCCGATCGCTTCGTCCTCGACCTCGACCCGGACCCGGCGCTGCCCTGGAAAAGCATGGTGGAAGCCACTCAACTGACCTTGTCGGTGCTTGATGAGCTGGGGCTCAAGGCATTTCTCAAGACCAGCGGTGGCAAAGGCATCCATGTGGTGGTGCCTTTGACACGCAAGTTGGGTTGGGACGAGGTCAAGGGCTTCAGCCATGCCATCGTCAGTCACATGGCCAAGTTGCTGCCGGACCGTTTCTCTGCGGTGTCCGGGCCGAAAAACCGGGTAGGGCGGATCTTCATCGACTACCTGCGCAACGGCCTGGGTGCCACCACCATCTGCGCCTACGCGGCCCGGACCCGGGAAGGCCTACCGGTGTCCGTGCCGATCTATCGCGAGGAAGTGGCCGAACTCAAGGGGGCGAACCTGTGGAATGTTCACAATGTCCATGAGCGCCTCGCGGAGGTCGGCCATGAACCCTGGGCCGACCTGAAGAAAACCCGCCAGAGCATCACCGCCGACATGCGGCGGCGTATAGGCATGAAGACGACCGGCAAGTGAGCTTCAGCTTGCCGGGAATCGCAGGTATTCGGGCTGCAAGACGTTGAACCAGAACAGAATCATTTCCACCAGGATGGTGACCAATACCAGCAATCCCACGCCCCATACGCTGGCCGAGTACAGCAGCCCTTGTTCTTTCTTGAGGTTCATGAACTTGGGCAGGCCGACAAACAACAGGAACGTCGCATAGGCCGAGGCCGCCAGCAGCACCACCGCGGCCAGCCACCGGTTGGGGTACAGCCCCAGCAGCCCGGCCAGGAAGTAAGGCGTGGCGGTATAGGCTGCAAAACCGATGCACTGGTTCAGCGTAGGGCGGGCTTCGAAGGTGCGCGACATCCAACGAATGAACAGCCCCATGAGCACCACACCGGCCACGATGGTCAGGTACAGCAATACGCACAATTGAAAAGCGCTGGCGCTGTTGAGCCGTACCGTTTCGTTCTCGGCCAGGCTCCAGCCTGTCCAGGTGGTCCCGATGAACAGGCACACCGTCGGGATCAGGGCCAACAGCAGCAGATGGCCGAGGTAATGGGTCGGGTGGGCTTGTTCCTGCTCGCGAATGTCTTTCCAGGCGAACTCAGGGTGGGTGAACAGTTTGACGAAGGGTGCGGACATGACGACCTCCTGATCAGGACAGCCTCTGCGTGAGGCCCGTATGGTTTGGAGACGTGGCGGCCCGCCGGGGTTTCATTTATTTGCGCAGCATCTGCGCCGGTGCGATCGGAGGGAATGAATGCCGGTGCGAGCGGTCAACCCTTCAGCATCCCTGAAGGACTCTGCGCTATGACTGTTGCCCATTCCCTGGTGGATTACCTGCGTGATCATGACTTGCGCCTGACCACCGCCGAATCCTGTACCGCCGGCCAGATCGTGACGCTGTTGGCCGAGGTGCCAGGCAGCGGCTCGCTGATCGAAAGCGGTTATGTGGTCTATTCCCCGGAGGCGAAACAACGGCTGCTGGGGGTCAGGCACCGCACGATCGAGACTTTCAACCTCACCAGTCGCGAAGTGGCGGAAGAAATGGCCTTGGGCGCCCTGCATGACGCCAATGCCAATGTCGCGGTGGCGACCACGGGCATCCTCGGCCCCGATGACATGGACGGGATTCCCGCCGGCACCGTGTGCTTTGCCTGGGCCTTCGACATCGAGGGGCGGCGGGCGCTTTTCAGTCGCCGGGAACGCTTTTTCGGGACGCGTAGCCAGGTGCAGCTATGGGCCGCCGAGCATGCGCTCCTGCAACTTCGATACTTTCATCAGCGCGCCCTGGCGGGAGAGCGATAGGACACTGTCATGAGCGATCCCGCAGAGTCCGAAGACTTTCACAGCCGCGCGTTTCCGGTACGCGAAGACATGGCTTATCAGCTCAAGGTCTGGCGTTTCGAGCGGGTGGGTTGGTATGTGTTGGTGCTGCTGGTGATCCTGACGTTGTTGGGGCTGTTTTCACGGGGGCCTTTGAGTGGCCGTGACGTACAAACCAGCGACGGTCGGTTGGCGGTGGAGTACGAGCTGTTTCATCGAAACGGCTCCACCAGCCCTATGATCCTGCACCTCAAAGGCCCGCCCCAGGCAGTGCTTGAAGTGGAGTTGGGCGGTGACTGGCTCGAAGGTTTCGACGTTCAGGCGCTGCAACCTCAACCGCTGCGTTCGGCGAGCGCGGGGCAGGGATTGAAACTTTGGGTCCAGGCTGATGCCCAGGGAGAGGCGAGCCTGTATCTGTCCCTGCTCAGTGAAGGATTGGGCACTTACCACAGCCATATCACCCTGCCCGGTGGCGGCTCGGTCAGTTTCGATCAATTCATTTTTCCTTAGGTGACGTATGGACTCGGTGTTGCGGGCGGCCGTGATGTACTTGGCATTGATGGTGCTGTTCAAGGTCGCCGGACGTCGTTCGCTGGCCGACATCACCACCTTCGATTTCGTGCTGTTGATGATCATCGGTGAGGCCACTCAACAAGCGCTGCTGGGCGATGACTTTTCCTTGACCAACGCGTTGATGGTGATCGTCACGCTGATCGCCATCGACGTGGGGTTGTCATTGCTCAAGCAGCGGTCCAGATGGGTGTCGCAACTGATCGACGGAGGACCGACCGTGATTGTCGAGGATGGCCGGATCCTGAAAGGCCGAATGCGCCATGCACGGCTGGTGGAAGACGACATCATGGAAGCGGCGCGTTCCAGCCAGGGCATCGAGACCCTGGAACAGATCAAGTTCGCGATCATCGAGCGCAACGGGAAGATATCGGTGATTGCCAAGGAGTCATGACGCAGTGGTTGTGGGTGCTTGTTCTGCAACGGCTGCCTATGGTTTCGCCCTGACGGCGACTTACGTTGTGGCAGCGAGCCTGCTCGCGATAGCGTTCTGTCATTCAACACTGCAGTGGATGATCCACCGCTATCGCGAGCAGGCTCGCTCCCACAATGTTTGCTTAGCCTGGGTGCTCTCAAAGAATCGGCTTGCCACCCGTAACCCCATAGCGGGACCCGGAGATGTAGCTGGACTCATCCGATGCCAGCAGCACATAGATCGGCGCCACTTCCACGGGTTGCCCCGGGCGACCCAGGGGAGTCTGTGAGCCAAAGTTCTGCACTTCTTCCTCGGGCATGGTCGCGACGATCAGCGGGGTCCAGATCGGTCCCGGCGCGACGCTGTTCACTCGGATGCCCTTGGGCCCGAGCATCTGCGCCAGGCCGGCGGTGAAGTTGGCGATGGCACCTTTGGTCGCGGCGTAGGCCAGCAGGGTCGGCTTGGGCATGTCGGAGTTGACTGAAGTGGTATTGATGATCGAGCCGCCGGCCTTCATGTGCGGTACGGCAGCCTGGCAGATCCTGAACATCGAAGTGATGTTGATATCGAACGTGCGCACCCATTCTTCATCCGGGATGTCTTCAAGGTTCTCGTGGGTCATCTGGAAGGCGGCGTTGTTGACCAGCACATCGATGCGCCCAAAGCGGGCCACGGTCTCGTCGACAATCCTGCGGCATTGCGTCTTGTCCGCCAGATCGCCCGGCAAGAGCAGGCATTGGCGACCGGCCTGTTCGACCCAGCGAGCGGTCTCCCTGGCGTCGTCATGTTCATCCAGATAAGAAATCGCCACATCGGCGCCTTCGCGAGCAAACGCAATCGCCACGGCCCGACCGATGCCGCTGTCGGCCCCGGTGATCAGGGCGATCCTGTTCGCCAGGCGCCCGGAACCGGTGTAGCTCTGTTCGCCGCAGTCGGGATAGGGCTCCATCTTGCGTTGGGTGCCAGGTACGGGTTGGCTTTGTTTCGGGAAAGGTGGCACGGGGTAGTCGACCATCGTCGTGTTCTCCTGAGGCATTGAAGGGGCGATGGAGGGTGGACTGCGTGTCCTCGGCCAGAGTTCGGTCGAATCATTTCGCCGGTCGATGAGCGTGGCGCGAGGCGTCTTATCGACCAATAATCCATGGGGATGAACGTCTCAGGAATGGGCGTCATCCAATGGCTATGCGCATTCGACAAGGAGATGGAAGTGTTCAGCCATATACAGATCGGCGCGCGCGACCTGCCGAAAATGATCGCGTTCTACGATGCAGTCCTCGGCTGCCTGGGGTTGGTGCGCATGGAAAGCGAAGACGATTCGGGCCCCCCTGGAGAAGGCTGGCATCAACCCGGCAAGCGTTGGCCGCAGGTATTCGTACAGTTACCGTTCAATGGCCTGCCGGCGACCTGGGGCAACGGCATGCAGATCAGTTTCGCCGCGGATTCACCGCAAACGGTGCGCGCTGCCTGGGAGCTGGCAATCGCCATGGGGGGGCACGACGAAGGCCCGCCAGGGCTGCGTCCGCGTTATTCAGAAGGGTACTTCGGGGCGTACTGCCGGGATCCGGAGGGAAACAAGCTGTGTTTCGTGTACACGCCGGATATGCATGAGTGAAGCCGGGCAGGTGGGAGCAAAAGCGCGCCCACCTGCCACCGCTCAGCGCCTGGCTTTCAGGCCGCGTTCCATCCGTGCGATGCCTTCCTCCAGCAGCGCCCGGGGACAGCCAAAATTCAGGCGCACGAAGTGCCTGGCATCGTCTCCGAAATCCAGGCCGGCGCTGAGTCCCACCCTGGCCTCGTCGAGGAAGAACGCCTGCGGATCCTCAAGCCCCAGTCCCGAACAGTCCAGCCACGCCAGGTAGGTGCCCTGTGGAACGGTCATGGTGATGCCAGGCAGGCGGGTCTTGACGGCTTCGACCAGGTAATCACGGTTGGCTTGCAAGTACCTCTTCAAGGCGTCGAGCCAGGGGCCGGCTTCGCTGTAGGCCGCTCGCGTTGCCTCCAGGCCCAGGGCGTTAACGCTGTCGACCATGCCGGCACGGGCATTGTTGACCCGCTCGCGGACCTTGGCGTTCTGGATGATCGCGAATGAGGTTTTCAGACCGGCAATGTTAAAGGCCTTGCTGGCGGACATCAGCGTGATGGTGCGCTCGGCGATTTCCGGGCTCAGGGATGCAGTGGGGATGTGCACGCGACCGTCGAAACAGAGTTCGGCATGGATTTCATCGGAGATGATCCAGGCATTCTGTTCCAGGCAGATGTCCGCCACGGCCTTGAGCTCTTCGCGGGCGAACACCTTGCCCAACGGGTTGTGAGGGTTGCTCAACAACAGCGCGCCGCCGCCGTTCAGCGCTTCGCGCAACGCCGCCAGCGGCGTGTGGAACTCACCATTGAGCGCGTTGAACGGCAACTCGACCTTGTTCAACTTCCAGTGGCCTGGGGCATTGCGCAGCGGCGGGTAGTTGGGCACCTGCACCACCACGTTCTGCTCCGGTTCCACCAGGGCATGCAGCGCCATGTTGAAGCCTGGCTCTACGCCGGGCAGGAACACGATCTGCTGGGGCTCCACGCGCCAGGCGTACTTGTTCCAGAGGTCCGCCACGATGGCTGCGCGCAGATTGTCCTGGGCCACGCTGTAGCCCAGCATCGGATGTTCCAGGCGTTTGCGCAGGGCGTCGATGACCACCGGCGGGGCGGGGAAGTCCATGTCGGCCACCCACATCGGCAGCACGTCGGCCGGGTAGCGGCTCCATTTGGTACTGCCGGTGCCGTGGCGGTCGAATACAGGGTCGAAATCGAAAGTCATGATCGTTCCATCGGGTCGGGGAATGAGATGGCGGTCATGATAAAGCAATCAGGTCTTGTGCTGGGACGCCTGGCATTGTGGGTCAGGAGTGAGCAGGCAACGCCAGGCCAAACGCGACGAAAAAGCCACCGCAGACCTTGTTGAATCGCCGGCCGGTCCGGGCCAGCCATGGCCGGACCCGGTACGCTGCGGTTGCCACCAGGTACTCGACGACGAACTCTACGGCTGCGTAGGTCAGCGCAATGGCTGCCGTCTGCGCGAGCAAATTCCTGGCGGGATCGAGAAACGGTGGAATGAAAGCGGTGAATAACAGCAGCGCCTTGGGGTTCGAGACGGCTGACAATAGCCCCTGGCGGAAAAGCGTCCACGGTGCGCCCCCCTTTATGGCGTCCACTTCCAGGGACACTGGCGGCGACCGCCAGAGCCCCAGGCCCAGCCAGATGAGATAGAACCCGCCGGCGACCTTCAAGACCATGAAACCGGTTGCGGAGGCCTGGATCAATGCCCCCAATCCCAGGGCGCACAACGACAGCACGCCTGCGAAACCCAATACGCCGCCGCTGATGGTAAACAGAGTCTTGCGATTGCCATGGATCGCACCATGGGTCAACACCAGCAAGGCGTTGGGGCCCGGCACCACCGCGATGCCGCAGCAGGTCACCAGATAAAGCAGCCAGGTCTCGAAGGGCATGGTGTTCTCCAGAAAGGCGAAACATGTATACCCCTTATCCTGGAGATGAAACCAGTTCAATGGAAGCGCATAATTCGCGCTTCAGGTATTCGATTATCGAATAGAGAGCATGAATATGCCGAGTGGCGATTTGCAGATAGACTGGCTCAAATGCTTTGTCGCGGTGGTGGACGCAGGATCGCTTTCAGGCGCGGCGCTTGAAGTGCATAGGTCCCAGTCCGCCGTCAGCATGCAGATGAAAAAACTGGAAGCAGCGTTGGGGCGCCCACTGTTGAGTCGTGGGCCCAGGCACCTTCAACTCACCGCTGACGGGCAGACACTGCTGGGCTATGCGCGGCGCATGGTTGCACTGCATGCCGAGACACAAGCGGCGTTCCACGGCGAACAACTGACCGGACGTATTCGCCTTGGTGTGGCAGAAGATTATGCGGCCAAGTACCTGACGCCTGTACTCAAACGCTTCGCTCCTCGATATGGAGGGGTTGAAATCGAGCTCGATTGCGAGCAGTCGACCACGCTGATTCCGCGTGTCGTGGCGGGCGACCTGGATCTGGCCCTGATATCCCGGGATTCACCCCGTCGAGGTACTTTTCTGTTCAAGGAGCCCATGGTTTGGGTGGGCTCGCCTCAGTTCGAACTCTGGCGGCGCGACCCCATACCTATTGCCGTTTATGAAAGTGCCAGCCTGGCCCGGCGCAACGCGGTGAACTCATTGGCCCTTCGGGGACGCCGGTACAAGGTGGTCTACAACAGTTCCAGCCTCGCGGGGCAATTCGCGGCGGTGGAGGGAGGAATTGCGATTGCCGCGATCACTCATTGCACCGTTCCCCCCTCATTGCAGGTGCTTGGCCTCGAACAAGGTCTGGGTGTTATCGAGCCGATGGAGGTATCGGTCCTGCGTAGCCGGACTTCTCGCGGCTCGAAGGCAGTGGATAGCCTTCATGCCTTCATCGTCAGCGCGTTGAGGGGCGTGGTGCAGTAAAAAGCACTACGCCATCGCGCTATTCATGGACGGTCACCCGATTGCGCCCCGTCTTTTTCGACGTGTACAACGCCTGGTCCGCCCGAGCGATCAGGTCGGCGTGGCTGGTCGAGGGTTGGCTCAGGTCGGCCACGCCCAGGCTGATGGTAAAACGGATGACCTGGTCGCCGTACGGCACGTCCATTTCCTCGACTGCCTTGCGCAGGCGTTCGGCGAACATCCGGGCACCGACCTTGTCGGTGTCCGAAAGCACCACACCGAACTCTTCACCGCCATAGCGCCCGGCCACATCGGACTCGCGCACATGCTCGCGAACCATCGCGGCGATCTGTTCGAGCACTTTGTCACCGGCCTGGTGCCCGTAGGTGTCGTTGATCCGCTTGAAATGATCGATGTCGAACATCACCAGGCTGGATGTATTGCCATAGCGCTGGTAGCGCGCATAGGTGGCTCTCAGGTTTTCTTCCCAATGCCCCCGGTTGTAGAGGCCGGTCAACCGGTCGGTGCTGGAGAGCAACTGCAGCTGTGCATTGGCGGCCTGGAGCTGATGCCGGTTGGTGGCAACGTCCGTGACGTCGTAGATCACCAGGCAGATATGGTTGATGTGGCTGTCGGGGGAGCGTAGGGGCAGCAGCGTGGTGTTCTGGTACATGAATTCTTCCTGGCCGGTGATCGGCTGGTAACTCTTGAACCGCACCAGGTACGGACGCTGCTCCCAGACCGTGAACGCCGGCGTGCCCAGGGCGGCGACACTTTCAACCTTGCGTATGAACCATTGACGGTCGACCTCAGGAAACAGACTGAAGAAGTGCTGGTTGTGAGCGTCCTTGGGCTGTATCCCGGAACGGTTCTCCATAAAGGTGTTCCAGACCTGCACCCGGTACTCGCGGTCGAGCACCACCACGCCGACATCGATGCTCTGGACAATCGCCAGCAACCAATGGAATTCATTCAAATCGACAGGATTGTTCATGGCTCAACTCATCAAGTAGGCGAGTTTGTGGGTCAACCGCTCGATGGAATCTTCCGTGAACAGCAATAACAGGTCGAAGCGAATATCGTGGCCTTCCAGGCTGTAGCTGATTTCCACCGCCAGGGTCTTTTTCCAATGGGTGCGATTGGCCCGGATCAACTCTTCGATGGCCGCGTGCTGACCGAGCACTTGCGGATGGCCTTGGGAAAACACCACATCGATCTGCTCGGCGATGCTGCTCAGGCAGGCGCCGATCAGCACGCTGGAAAGATCCAGGAGCATTTCCAGGTCCGAATAGTCGGCGCTCTGGCGCTGCATCAACTGGGCAATATCGGCGATCTCCGAATCGTGGAATATCAGCAATGCTTCGCCGGCAATGCCACTGCCGATGAATCCCTGGCAGATGGCGGTCAGTTGCCGGGAACTGCCCGCATCGGCGAGCGCCATGTGCAGCTCGCCCACTTCGAGGATATTCACGTTCGGCACCGGCAACTGCACGAAGACCCCCAGCACCTTGGCGATCAGCGCGGCCGCACGGCCGATGGCCACGTTGACCGTTTCGCGAAAGGCATCGTGGAAATTGATGGCGGTGCTGGCGGTCGAGCGATTTTGCGTCGACGTCAGGCCCGGGCCGTTCAGCAACCCCAGGCGGCCGAGGGTCTGGCGCAGTTCATTTTCGTCGAAGGGTTTTTTCAGGAAGGCGAGGGCACCCAGCTCATGGACACGGCGTACCGCTTCTTCCTGGACGTCGCCGGAGATCACGATGACCTGCGCCTTCAATCCTTCGCTGCGCAAGGCGCTCAGCACCTGATAGCCGTCCATCTCGGGCATGGTCAGGTCGAGCAACACCACCTGGCCCAACCCCTTGCGTATGGCGTCCATGGCCTCGCGACCATGGCTGGCCTCAGTGATGGAGACTGGCCAGTCCGCCGGTAACGCCCGTAATACTTGCTTACGGGCCATGTTGGAGTCGTCACATACCACTAGGGGAATCACTGACACAGACACGGCTCTCATCAGGGTAAGTACTAGGGCATCATGCCATAGGCCTGGTAAAACCACCTAACGAGCAGGGTTATCGAACGTCAAATCCCTCAGGTGGTTTTATTTTGAAGCGTCGTTGTCCCGGGAAGTTCGATAAATGAACAGCTTTGACGTCATGCCGAATAATCGGCATATTGCTCGCTTATGATTGTTTGTGCTTGTTTATGCGGGTTTGTTGATTCATGAATACATCCTCTGAAGCGTTTCCCGGCGAACGCCAGCAACTGATCAGAGATCGCCTGGCCTTGTACGGCCGAGTGATCGCGGCCGATCTGGCCAGCGAGTTCAAGGTGTCCGAACATTCGATACGGCGTGACCTGAGCGCCTTGGCGGCGGCGGGGCTGTGCAAGCGCGTCTACGGCGGCGCCATCCTGTTGCCCGCGGCCGAAGGGCCGATAGACGTGCGGATACACCAGGACACTGCGCGCAAAGGGCGCCTTGCCCAGGCGGCGGCTTCGCTGTTGAGTGCAGGCCAACATGTCTTCATGGATGCCGGCTCGACCAACCTGGCCATCGCCAGCGCCATCGACCCGAAACTGTCATTGACCGTTGGCACCAATTCACCGTTGATCGCGGTGCAATTGATGAAGCTTCCCCGCGCCAAGGTCATTTTGCTGGGTGGCCAATTGGACCCCGTGGCCGGCGGCGTCATCGGGTTGACTGCCGTACGGCAATTGCAGCAGTTCAGTTTCGACCTGTGTTTTCTGGGTGCCTGCGCCATCGATCCGGACAATGGCATCACGGCGTTCGGGCTGGATGACGCTGAATTCAAGCGGGCGGTGGTGGCGGCGAGTGGTCAGGTGGTGGTTGCGGTGACCAATCAGAAATTATCCAGCATTGCTCACTACCAGGTGGCGTCCTGCGAGGAGGTCACGGCCTTGGTGGTGGAGCACGATGCTCCGCGGGAGCGGTTGGAGCCTTTTTTCAGCAGGATCTCCAATGTCCTGACCGGAGCCCGCGAGTGATGCAGTGTGAGGGCGGGCAGTGGTTCAAACCGCCTGCTTGACTTTGCGACAGGCCCATTGCGCTTCGTTCTGCAATTCCAGCACTTGCCAGTGGAAGCGCTCCAGCGAGGCGTTGTGGCCGACGCTGATCATGATGGTTTCCGGCAAAGCCTGTCTGAGCAACTCATAGCAGCGCGCTTCGTTCTCCGCGTCCAGCGCTGAGCTGCTTTCATCCAGAAACAGTACCGCAGGACGAGCCATCAGCGCCCGCACAAAGGCGCAGCGTTGCTGTTCGCCGATGCTCAGGGTTTGTGACCAGTCCCGGTCCTCATCCAGTTGATCGCTCAGGTGTTGCAAGCCGACTTGCTCCATGGCCCGGCGCAGGCTGGCATCTTCTTCGTGTCGGGGCGGGTGGGGATACCACAGTGCCTCGCGCAGGCTGCCCAACGGTAGATAAGGCTTTTGCGAAAGGGTCAGGGCGCGTTCGCGATCATAGGAACTCGAACCGCAGGCGTGGTGCCAGAGCCCGGTGACGCTGCGAATCAACGTCGACTTGCCGTAGCCCGACGGCGCACTGATCAACAGGCTGTCGCCAGGTTCGAGCGAGAGGTTGAAGCCCTTGAGCAGGCGCCGGCCATTAGGGAGCCAGACATCCAGGTCTTTGACATGAAGCCCTTTGGTCTGGTGTCCGAGGGTGACCCTGGACTTGACCTCGACGTTGTCCAGGCGATCCTGGAACCCGACCAGCCGGTCGATGACCGATTTCCACTCCGACAGCTCCGGGAAGACACCCACCAGATAGGCAATGGCCGCGTGGACCTCGCCAAAGGCTGCGCTGATCTGAGTCAAGCGGCCGAGGGGAAAGGCGCCGGAGAAAAACTGCGGAGCCATGATGAACATCGGGATGACCGTAGCGCTGCGCAGATAGAAGGTCGAGTAGCCCATGATCAACTTCTGTTTCTTTACCAGCGCCCAGAAGTTTTCCAATGCCGCTTCCAGCCGTCGGTTGAAGCGTTCGTTTTCCACCGCTTCGCCCCGGTACTGCGCGACCGAGTCGGCGTTTTCCCGCAGGCGGATGAGCGAAAAGCGAAAATCCGCTTCACGCCGTTGTTGCATGAAATTGAGGCCAGGCAATGCGCGTCCCAACCAGAATGCCAGGCCGGTGCCCAGTAACGCATAGACCAGGGCAATCCACACGAGCAAACCCGGGATCACCACGGAGTCGCCGGCGAACGGGATGCTGACCAGGCTGGAGGCTTGCCAGAGGATATGCAGAAAGGAGAACAGCGACACCACCGACGTCATCAACCCCAGGCTCAATTTGAGCGACTTGACGATAAACAGGTCGACGTCTTCGGCGATCCGCTGGTCAGGGTTGTCGACCTCGGTCTCGGTCAGCTTCAGTTTCTGATAACGCTGGCCTCCCAACCATTGATCGAGCAGGTTGCGCGTGGCCCAGCGGCGCCAGCGCAACGTCAACTTTTGCTGGAAATGAAACGCACCGACGGTGAAGGCGGCGGTTCCGACCTGCAGGAGGATGAATTGCAGGCTGCCAACCAGAAAGCCGTGGTAATCCAGCGCTTGCAGAGCGTTGTAGAAATGCAGGTTCCAGAAGTTGGTGAGAATGTTGACACCCACCAGGCACAAGGTCATCAGCACGGTGGCCGCCAGCAACAGCAGGGCCGGATACTTCTCTTCGGATGCCCAGAAAGGCCGCGCGAGACGCCAGAAATTGCGAAGTGTGTGCATGTGGTTTTGGTGAGCCCGGTCGCTGACGACGTTGAGTTTGCTAAGGAGGGAGGATAGGATCGGCCAATGCTAATCGTTTGCATTCATTTGGGAAAGCCACGGGAGCCCTGTCATCGAATTTCCAGAATGGCTTGAACAGGCGTGGCCGCCGATAAAACGGGTGGTCCGGCCTGTGTCTGGCGAACAAACGTCCATCGCCTTGAGCCAGCTTGCCGACCCCGCCGTACTGAACCCGGTGCTGGCCACGTTCGCCTTGCAGTACCCGGGGGTCAATCGCGCGGCCGTGGTTTCTCAGTGGTCGATGAACTACATGAGCATCGTGCTGCCTGCTACGTTCGCTTGTGTGCTGACACGCCATGGCCGGATCGACTTTTGGGGCGAAGAGGCGGTGTTGTTCCATGAGCAGGGCCAGCCTCAGGCCCTTGGCCTGCCCGACTCACTGCCGACCCTGCTCGCCAGCGAACGTGCCGACTATTGGTCGCAGCTGATTCATCAACACATGGCGCCGCTGTTCGCTACCCTGGCCGCGGCCGGTGGCCTGGCGCCGAAGATTCTGTGGGGCAACCTGGTCGCCATCTGGGATGGCGCCTTCGCCAGAATGGACCCCGACCTGTCCCGCGACGGGTTCGCCGAAGCACACCGGTGGCTGGAACAGGCCACGGTGAACGATGGACGGCTGAAACTTCGGGGCCTGCAGCGCATGGTCGAATCACCTGCGCCGCAGATCTGCCCTTGTTTGCCTTTGCGTCGGCATTGTTGCCTGCACTACCAACTGCACGAGCCCGTCGAAGGCCAGACACCGGTGCTCTGCGAGTCCTGCCCCAAGCTGCATCGCCTGCCCCTGGCAGAGCAGGTGAGTTACCTGCACGCCATCTACGAGGACGCCTGAGGGGCGTTGCAGCTTCGTTTCGTCAGGAATAGGCCTTGGCCAGCGGCGTCGAGCCCCTTTCGGCATGGGGCTCGATTTCGCTGAGCTTGCCGTGCTCGATGCGAATCAGGCGATCGGCCAGCCCGAAATAGACATCGTCATGGGAAATGACGATCAGCAATTTGCCGCGTTCGCGCAGGTCCGGCAGGATCCGGGTGTAGAAGAAGTGCTTGAACACCGGGTCCTGGTCGGCCGCCCATTCGTCGAAGAGGTAGCAGGGGCGGTCGTCCAGATAGGCACTGAGCAGGGCCAATCGTTTGCGTTGCCCGGTGGAGAGCGCCAGCGTCGTCAGCCTTCCTTCCTCGATCTGCACTTTATGGTCCAGTTGCAGCTGGACCAGATAGTCCTGTGCCTGTTGCACCAGGTGCGGATCGTCACGGTCGAACAGGTTTTCGAACAGGCAGAAGTCGGTGAAGATCGCCGAGAAATGTTGCCGGTAATGGTGATTGTCGTTGCTCGAAGACACCTGTTCGTCGAGGACGATGTCGCCGCTTTCCGGGCGGTACAAGCCTGTCAGCAACAGTGCCAGGGTGGTCTTGCCACTGCCGTTGCCACCGGTGATGAACACGACCTCACCGGCATTGAGCGTGAGGTCGATGGGCCCCAGGGTGAAATGCCCGTCTTCACGCTCGCGGTAGTAGGTATGGGTGACCTGCCGGCAGACCAGATGGCGGACCCGGGTGGGCGGGATCGTTTCGATGACCTGGCCGTCGGCATGCATCTCGCTTTCCAGGGCCCGGATCTTGTTCAGCGCGACGCTGGCCCGGCCCAGGGTGGGCAAGGCATGCATCAGCTCCGACAGCGGGGTGATCATGTAGAGAATGGCCAGGATGTAACCGGTGACCAGGCTGGCGCTCAGTTCGATGAAGTGTGGCGCGGCAAACAGCACCACACCGATCAGCATGTAGAACACCGCATTGCCCCAGTTCATGACCAGGGCATAGATGCTCATGCCACGGACGAAGTCCTTGCGGTACTGCAGACTCACCGGAAGCAGCAGGCGAGAGAAGAAGTGCTGTCGGCGCGGATGGTTGAGCTGCAGTTCCTTGCTGCCCTCGGTGAGCAGGCGGTACTGGTCGAACAATTGATCCTTGAGTTCCCGGGCACGGGAGATCGACGTCAGGGCCCGCCGTTGTGGCCAGTTGAAACTGAGGCTGCCCAGAATGATCAGCACCAGCGTCAGGCCCAGCAGGGGCAGGCTGAGCCAGCCCAGGTACCCCAGGCAGGCGGCAATGATCCCCGCGTTGACCAGCAGGATCGGGACCAGCTCGACCGCCTGGCTGATCGTCTGCGTATCGTCGGTCAGCATCGCCAGCAGGCGATGTTTGCCCAGGCGTTGCAATTGTGCGTAGGGGGTATCGATCAGCTTGGCGCTCAAGTGCAGCCGCATGTCGTGGACGGCGCCCTGGCCCAGGCGCAGCAGGCTGACATCGGAAATCACCCGTGAAATCGCCACCAGCACCACCAGCGCCCCGAAGTACAGGCCATCTACGGGGCGTAGTTGGTCAAACACTTCCAGGCTGTGGTTGATGTAGGCGATCAGACCCGCTGCCGCCAGCCCGCAGACCAGCCCCGTCAGGGTCGCGACCGACAGCGCACGCCAGGAGCGTTTGGCCATGAGTAACAACAAATCCATTTCAAACAGCTCCGTCAGGGATGAGGGGTTCGAGGCGCGCAGCCAGTTGCTCATGCAAGGCGGGTTGCTCGAGGATAGTCAGGTGTTGCGCAGCGATGACCTGGCGAGTGAACGGCCCACTGCTCAAACCTTCCCAATGCGGGTCGGCGAAGGCTGCCTCGGCCAGGGTATCGCTGGCCCACCAGACGTGCACCGGACAGCTTAACCGCGGTGGCTCGAAAGTCGACAGCAAATGCTCGGTATGCTGCTGGTAGCGCAGCCGCGTTTGCAGGTGGTCCCAACTGTCGCCGTCCAATTGCAGGCCTTGCTGACGGGCCCACTGGGCCAGCTCCGCCAGACGCTGTGCCGCAGGCAGGGCGGCCAGTTGCTGCATCAGGCTTGTCAGGACGGGTGGAGGAAGCTGACGCAGGACGGCCTGACTGTCGACGGTCAGCGATGGAACCGCTGACTCCCAGAGCGCTTCGACACTGTCATCGGCTTCCCGGTGCTGGTATTGCGAGTCGATGATGCCGAGAAATGCGACTGTTTCGCCCAGACTTTCCAGGCGAGCGGCAGCGGCGATCGCAAGCAGGCCGCCCAGAGAGAAGCCCAGCAGGTGATACGGACCGTGCGGCTGCTGCTGGCGCAAATGCTCGACGTAGATGGCCGCGAGGTGTTCGATGTCACCGCCCAGTGTCGTGCTGTCGTCGGTGAGGTAGGCGGCCTGCAGCCCCCACAACTGCCAGCCCGACAGCGGTGCCAGCAGTGTGCGGTAGTCCTGCACGTGGCCGGTGGAAGGGTGGAAGCAGAACAGCTTGGCGGCCTCGACAGCAGAGGCATTCGGTGCGGACAGCCTGACCAGGGGCGAGAGCTTGAGCTCGGCCTGGACCAGTGCCGCAAACGCCGAGACGCTGGGAGCGTTGAACACCGCATTGACCGTCACCGGAGCCGACAACGCGCTCTGCAAGCGGCTGGCAAGCGTTACCGCCGCCAGGGAGTGACCGCCCAGCTCAAAGAAATCATCATCGATCCCCACCCGCTCCAGGCCCAGCACTTGCGCCCAGACCTCGGCGAGCAGGGCTTCCAGCGGGGTGCGCGGCAAGGCGCTGCCTACGGTGTCGAGGACCTTGTCGGCCCATTGCTGCAAGGTCTTGCGGTCCAGCTTGCCGTTGGCCATCAGTGGCAAGGCTTCGACGATCCGCAAGGCGGGCAACATGTAATCGGGCAGGCAATCCTGGGCTTGGCCATGCAGCCGCGCGACCGTGGTCGAATGCCCGGGCGCGAGGGTCAGGAAGGCAAACAGTTGCTGGCCGAGTTCGCCTCGGGAGAGGCATTCCACCGCCGCCTGGGCGACACCTGGAAGACGAACCAATTGCGCCTGTATCTCGTCGAGTTCCACGCGAAAGCCGCGGATTTTGACCTGGCGGTCGGCGCGCCCGGTGATTTCCACGCTGCCGTCATGGAGATACCGCGCCATGTCGCCGGTGCGGTAGAGGCGTTCTGCGCCTGGCTGCGCCGGTTCGATAAAGCGATCGATGTTTTGTTGTGCGTCCAGGTAACCGCGTGCCAACTGTGGGCCTGCGATATAAAGCTCAGCGTTTTGCCCGGGGCCGACCGGTCGAAGCTGGTCGTCGAGCAGATACAGGCGCATGCCGTCGAGACGATCGTCCAGCGGCAGGCGGCGATAGTCGATGGCCGGCTCGGTCTTGTGCATCACCACGCCAACCGTCGTTTCGGTCGGTCCATAGTGGTTGAAGACGCTCAGGTCCGGCGCGAGCTCGCGAATGCCTTGCAGCAGGCGACGCGAGCAGCTTTCGCCACCGAGCACCAATTGTTTGCGGGGCAGTACGGCAGCGCTTTGGGCGTGCATCAACCAGGCGTCGAGCAGCGAGGGCACGACTTTCAAATGGTCGATGGGATGCTCGGCCTGCCAGGCTGCCCAGGCCTGGGCATCCATCGCGGTGTCCTTGTCCAGCAGGTGCAGTTCGCCCCCGCTCAGCAACGCCGGGAACAGCAGGGTATAACCCAGATCCGCCGCCAGGGAGGTGACCACGGCGCTGCGTTCGCCAGGGGCCAGTTGCAGGCGCCGGGACACGCTGTCGACGTAACTGGTCAATTGACCGTGCTCGACGATGACGCCTTTCGGCGTGCCGGTGCTGCCGGAAGTGAACAGCACATAGGCGGCATCCTGCGGGTTGATCTGCGCGTCGACAGCGGTCGGCGACGCTTGTTGCCAGGTCGCTTCGTCGCCCAGGTCGAGGCTGCCGGCCGAGGGCAACGCGGGCGCGCTGCCGGCCGATCCACTGAGCACGAACGTGGGCTGGGCCTGTTGCAGGATCGCCAGGGACCGTTGCGCGGGCTGGTGCACATCCAGGGGAACGAACGCCGCGCCGCTCTTGAGCACGGCGAGCAGGGCCAGGATCATCTGCGAGGAGCGATCCAGGTACAGCGCCACGCGGTCTTCGCGGCCGACGCCCTGGGCACGCAGGTAACGGGCCAGCTGGTTACTGCGGGCTTGCAACTGGGCGTAGTTCAGGTACCCGTTGCGGTCGCGCAGCGCCAGATTGTCGGGGAGGCGCGTGGCGCACTCGTCGAAACGCGCCGGCACGCTGGCAAACGACGGGGTCGCGACCTCGCGGTGCAAGGCCGCCAGTGTCGCCTTGAACCCCGGCGCCTGCAACGACAGCTCAGCCAGGGACTTGCTTGGGTTGGCCAGAGCATCGAGCAGTAGCGACTGGAACTGCTCCAGAAGCGTCTGGGCGGCCTGTTCGCTATAGCGGCCCGGCAGGTGGCACAGGTTCAGACGGTAGCCGTGTCCGGCGGATTCGTTGCCGGTCGTTTCTGCAATCAGCAGCAACTCAATGCCTGCCGGGATGGCCTCTGCATCCAGCACGGTGAGCGTCGAGGCAGGGTTGCCCAGGGTGTCGAGCCTATCGGGCAAGTGCCCGCCCCACTGGAAACCGTAGTGCAGGGTTTCGGTCGCAAGCGCGGTGCTGACCCCGCAGTATTCCTGCCATTCGGTGGCTTGTTCGCACAATGCCTGAAGGTTGGCCAGCGCCTGGGCGTAACCGCTGTCCGCGGCCGGTTGCCAGCGCAAAGGCAACGGCTTGGCGAACAGGCCCCAGCAGTCTTCGAGCTCCTCGTAGTCGTCACGGCAATCGTGAACCCAGTTCAAGGTCAGTGCCGGGTTGTCGTTCGTGCTCAGGCGTTGCAACAGGACACCCCAGGCGGCCATCAGGACATGCTCGGGCGAGACACCGTGACGCTGGCAGAAGCTGTCAAGGGCCGCGTTCACCAGCGGCCCGGCGCTCTGACGAGTGATCTGCGGGGTATCCGGCCGGTCGCTGCGCACCTGGCGGTACAGCAGTTCGCTGGCGTCCGGTTCGTCCAGGGCCTGACTGGCCCAGAAGCGCCGGCCCGGCCCGGCATCTTCATCCGATTGCAGCTCATAGAGCCAGGCGCTGTACTGGGTGTAGGTCATGGCCTCGTCATCCGGCAACGGCGCATCCGCCGATCCCAGTGCCCGTGCCAGGCGCAGCAGCGTCCCGCGGTCCGCACTCAAGCCGGGCAATTGCAACGTCACCCGGTGCCGGTCGGCTCCGAGCGCTTGCACGTCCACGCCAATCACGTCACTGGTCGTGGGCTCCACGACCTGCAACGGTGTCAGCAGGCCCGGCTCCGGCCGCACACGCAAGCGCAACGCCTCGTGGCAGGCACCGAGCGCGGCGAGCCGTTGTTGCAGGCGCTCCAGCGCCAGGGCACCGCGGACCTCCAGCGCCAGGCGCACCGGAGGCAGCCCCGCCAGCCATTGGCTACGCTGCTGCGGCGAGAGGGCGAAGGCTTGTTCACGCTGTTCGTAAGCAGTCATGCCTGCACCTCCGCGTTCGACACCGACCGGGCTTCAGGCAGATGCCCCGTCAGTTCCTCGCGACGCATCATCTGGCCCATGGCGACGCAGATCTTGCGCTCGCCCTCGAAGGGGTCTCGGGCGTGGGCCACCAGCATATTGTCCAGCATCACCATATCTCCCTTTTGCCAGGTAAATCGGACGGCGCAGGCTTCGTACGCTTGCCCGATCACGTCCATCACCGCGTCTTCGATCACGCTGCCATCGCCATAGTAAACGTTGCGGGGCAAGTGACCGGGGCCGAACAGGTTGATCAGATTGGCGCGCACTTCAGGCTCCAGGCAGGCGGTGTGGTGCAGTTGCACCTGATTGAAGAAGGACAGCTCGCCGGTTTGCGGATGGGCCACGATGGCCGGGCAATGCTGGGCGATACGCAGGTTATCGGTACCGAGCCATTCCCAGCGCATGCCCGAGGCGAGGCATTGACGCTCGACTTCTTCGCGCTGCTCGGTCTTGAAGAAGTCCTGCCAGCGCACATCCAGCTTGTCGGTGAAATGCCGCACGTACAGCAGCCCCAGCGCCTTGAAGCGCTCGACAATGTCCTCGGGCAACCGCGCCAGGACCTGCCGGCAATCGACGATGGGCGTGCAGCCGCCACGCGGTGCGGGGGTTTCACAATAGAACCACTGCTTGCGCGGCCACTGCGGCAGGTGCGAGCTCTCGTTGTGGAAGAGAATCATGTGCTGTTCCGGGTACGGCGTGGAGTGGTAGATGTTCTTGCCGGAGGTGTTCTTCGGCAGGTCACCGTAAGTGCCGTAGAGGTCGGGTTCGATGGCCTGGGCGAATTGCTCGAAAGCCGTGGCATCCGGCAGGTTGAAGCCGCGGAACAGCAGGCCGCCGTGGGTACGCAACTGAGCATTGATCCACTCTCGTGCTTGCAGTGCCCAGTGCACCGGGTCGAGGTCGCCGAGCAGCGGCTCGATGATCAATGGCAGCGCCTGGCCGGCATCGAGATGGCGGGTCCGCACCTGCTCGTGGGCCACCTGGCTCACGGCCGTGGCCCGGGTCTGCTTGAGCTTGCTCAACTTGGACTGTTTGCGTGCGCTGCGTGCCGTGGCGTCGTCCAGCGACACATCGGCCTCGGCGGCAGGGGCCTTGTTACCCCCGGCCTCGACGCCCCAGGTCCAGTTGTCCAATGCCTGACCGGGGTCCGAGACCAACTGTCCGAGCAGGCTTTCGAAGCCTTGTTCGAAGCGCTGGATGGTCGCTTGCTCCAGCACGCTGGTGCGATACACCCAACGTACGTTCAAGCCCAGCTCTTCGTCTTCCTCGACGAACACGGCAAGGTCGAACTTGCTGCTTTCCTGGGGAGAGACCAGGTGTTCCACGTCCAGGTCCGGCAGGCTGGCGTTGCCGCTGGGGGTGTTCTGCATGACAAACAACACCTGTACCAGCGGGTTGACCCCTGGCGTGCGTGGCGGTTGGAGTTCTTCCACCAGCTTGTCGAACGGCACCTGCTGGTGCTGGAACGCTGACAGGCAATCCTCGCGCAAATGTTGCAGGCGCGCCTCGAAGCCTTCGCCCTCGTTCAGGCGTGCACGGATCGGCAACACGTTGACGAAGAAGCCGATGAGGTTTTCCAGCGCCGGGTGTTCACGGTTGGCCAGGTCGGTGCCGACAATGAAGTCGTTGGCCCCGGTGGCGCGCTGCAAGAGGCTGTTGAAGGCATTGAGCAGGACCATGAACAGCGTCGCCCGCTGCTGTTGCGCATAGGCCTTGAGCACCTGGGTCTGGGCCGGCGTGAACCGTTGCTCCAGGGCCGCGCCCTGGTAGTCGGGCCGTGCCGGACGCGGACGGTCGAGGGGCAGCGGGATCAGCGTCGGCGCGCCGTCCAACTGACGACGCCAGTAGTCGACGGCCCGCGCCAGCAGCCGTTGCTGTGCTTCGCTGCGCTGCCAGTAGGCATAGTCGGCGAACTGCACCGGCAACGACGGCAGAGTCGGTGCCGAACCGCCCATGAATGCCTGGTAGCCGGTGATCAGCTCCTGCACCAGGATGCCCATGGACCATGCGTCGGTGGCGATGTGATGCAGTACCAGTTGCAGCACATGATCATCCGCACCCAGGCGCAGCAGGTGGGCCCGCAACATCGGGGCCTGTTGCAGATCGAACGGGCGCCCGGCCTGTTCGTCGATCAGGCGTTGCAGGGTTTGCGCCTGCTGCTCGCCGCCGAGGTGGGCGAGCTCGGTGGGCGTCAGGTCAAGCACTGGCGCCGGGCAGATCACCTGGCAAGGTTGGTCGCCATTGAGCTGGAAAGCGGTACGCAAGGATTCGTGGCGCTCCAGTACACATTGCAACGCCGCTTGCAGCGCGGCGATGTCGAGGGCGCCGCGCAGCCTCACGGTGGTGGTCATGTTGTAGGCAGCGCTTGGGCCTTCGAAGCGATCCAGGAACCACAGGCGTTGCTGGCTGTAGGACAGCGGCAGCGGCTGGTTGCGTGGCGCCAGGGCCATTTCGGCTTCGCCGTCAGGTTCGGCCTGCGCGGCGAGCTGTTGGTCCACCGCTGTGGCCAGTTGCTCCAGGGTCCCACGCTCGAACAGCGTGCGCAGCGGCAGGTTCACGTTCAATCGCCGACGGATGCGCGACAGCACCTGGGTCGCCAGCAGCGAGTGACCACCAATGGCGAAGAAGTCGTCGTGCACGCCGACTTCATCCAGGCCGAGGATCTCTTGCCACAGTTCGGCCAGGACTTTTTCGGTCGGCGTGCGTGGCGCCACGCATTGCTCCTGCGGGTTCTCGTCCTGGGGCACGCCCAGGGCGGCGAGGGCGCGACGGTCGACCTTGCCGTTGGCGTTCAATGGCAATTGTGCAAGCGCCAGCCAGCGGGCCGGGACCATATAGCTTGCCAGTTGCTGGCCCAGGTAGGCGCCCAGTACCTGCTGCGCGGGCTCGGCGCCCAGGTCCGCAGCGTCATCGAGCACATACCAGGCCACCAGTTGCAAGGTGCCGCGGGCGTCGGGCAGGGCCAATACCGCCGCGCTGTCCACGGCCGGGTGCTGCATCAGGCGGTTTTCGATTTCGCCCAGTTCGATGCGGTGACCGCGGATCTTGACCTGCTGGTCGCGACGGCCGAGGTATTCGAGCACACCATCCTCACGCATGCGGCCAATGTCGCCGCTTCGGTACAGGCGCGCGCCTGCCTGGAACGGGTGGGGGACAAACACTTCGCGGGTGCGTTGCGGGTCGCGCAGATAGCCGCGACCCACGCCCACGCCACCGATGCACAGTTCACCCGGAACGCCGACTGGCACGGTGCGCAACGCGGAATCGAGCACGAACACCTGGTTATTGGCGGTCGGCTTGCCAATGGGCATGTGCAGGCAGTCGTCCGCCGGGGCCTCGGTGATGGGGTAGAAGGCCACGTCGTCCGAGCATTCGGCCGGGCCGTAGGCGTTCATCATCGGGATCGCCGGGAAGCGGGCGAACCAGTCCCGGGCCAGGGCCGGCGGCAAGGCTTCGCCGGTGGGCAGCAGCCAGCGCAGGCTCGTCAGGGTGTGATGGGCCTGGCTTTCCTGGAGCATGCCGCGAATCACCGCCGGCACGGTTTCCAATAGGGTCAGCCGGTGTTCCTGGACGGCGTCGAGCAAGGCCACCGGATCGTGGGCCTGGGCATCGGGAAGGATGTGCACGGTGGCGCCGAACAGGGGCGCGGCGAGGAACTGCCAGACACTGATGTCAAACGCAGCCGATGCCGTCTGGGCGATACGGTCCTCTTCCCCCAGGCCCAGGCTCGGGACCTTGCCGAACATGTTGTTGAGCATGCCACGCTGTTCCACCATGACCCCTTTGGGGGTGCCGGTGGAGCCCGAGGTAAAGATCACATAGGCCAGTTGGTCAGGGTTGTGGGCGTAGCCGACCGGTGCTTGCGCTGCGCCGTTCCAGAGAGGCTGGGCAACCAGGCAGGTCGGTTGCTTGTGCATGTGCGGCAGGACGCCGTCCAGGGTCGATGCCGCGTTTTCGCAGACCAGCAGCAGCGGGGCCTCGCCCAGGTCCAGCAGTTCGGCCAGGCGAGCACCGGGCTGCTGGATATCCAGGGACTGGAACGCCGCACCGGCCTTGAGCGTGGCAACCATCATGGTCAGCAAGGCCAGGCCGCGTTCGGCAAACAGCGCCACCAGGGTTTCCGGGCCGGCGCCGGCCGCTTGCAGGGCATGGGCGATGGCATTGGCGCGTTGGTCCAGCTCGGCGTAGGTCAACGACTCGCCCTTGCAGACGGCGGCGATGTGCTGAGGGTGGCGGCGCACTTGATCGGCGAACAGCGACGCGTAGCCGCGTTCCAGCGGGAACGGGACTTCGCTGCGGTTGCATTCGATCTGCAACTGCTGGCGCTCCGATTCCGGCAGCATGTGCAGGCTGGCCAATGGCGCTTGCGGCGCCTCCAGCATGCCCGAAAGCAGCTGCACCAGATGCCCGAGCATGCGCTGCACGGTGGCGGTGGTGAAGCGCTGGCTGTCGTAGGACAGGCGAATGCCCAGGCGATCGCCGGGGTACAGCACCACGGTCATCGGGAAGTTGGTGTGCACCCGGTCTTCATAAATATCGATGCTGAAGGCGTCGAGCTGCACGCTGCTGATGTCCAGCGGGGCGTTTTCGAACACCACCAGGCTGTCGAACAATTGCTGGCCGCGCGGCACCTGGCTGCAACGCTGGATATCCACCAGCGAGGCGCTTTCGTGTTCGCGCAACTGGGCGTTGTGAGACAACAGAGCCTGCAACCAGTCGGCGACCACCGCGTCCGGGTCCACATCGATGCGCAGCGGCAAGCTGTTGATGAACAGCCCGACCATTTCTTCCACCCCGGCCAGATCAGTCGGACGACCGGCGACGGTCACGCCGAACAGCACATCCCGGTTACCGCTGTAGCGCGACAGCAGCAATGCCCAGGCGCCCTGGATCCAGGTGTTGGGGGTCAGCTGGTATTGCTGGCAAAGCTGCTGCAGACGCTGGGTCTGGGCGATGCTCAGCGTGTGGTCGAGGTCGCCCACCTGTTCCGGCGCCTGCTCCGGGCGAGCCACGGGGCTGTCCACATGCAGTGGCGTCGGCTCGCTGAAACCCGCCATCTCGGCCTTCCAGAAAGCGTGGGCGGCGGCCATGTCGTGACGTTCCAGCCAGCTCATGTAGCCACGGAACGAGCGCAGGCGAGGGCGGGCCACCGGCTCCTGGCGCACGATCGCCTGGTAGATCGCCAGCAGGTCTTCCATCAGCAGGCCGAAGCACCAGGCATCGGTCAGGATGTGGTGGAAGCTGCGCACCACGGCAAAGCGCTGCTCATCCAACTGGAACACCCGCAAGTGGGTCAGCGGCGCGCAAGCCATGTCGAAGCCTTGCAGGCGCTGCTCTTCGAGGGCTTTGTCCATCGCCAGGTGCTGCTGTTCTTCGTCGAGATGACGCAGGTCTTGCCAGTCGAATGCCCGATGGGTTTGGCGATACACACATTGCAGCGGTTCATGGTCATCCTGCCACCAGAACGCGGTACGCATCATGGGATGCCGTTCAAGGAACAGCTGCCAGGCCGCTTCCATTGCCGGGCGCTGCAATACGCCATCCCAGCTGTAGCGCTGCTGCATCAGGTAGATACCACTGTGAGGTTGCAGCAGGGTGTGCAGCAACATGCCCTGTTGCATGGACGACAGCGGGTAGACGTCTTCGATGTTCGCCCAGTCCAGGGGCTCGGCCGCCAATGTCGCCGCTTGCTTGTGGCACAGCGGGAACGCCTGGCTGGCGGGACGCACATCGGGGGTGTCATGCAGCTCGGCGAGCTCGGTCAACCGCTGGACAAGCTGGGGTGCCCATTCGGCCGCCAGCGCGCCCTGGCTGCGCAGGTGCAGGCAGCCGTCCTGCCACCAGGCGTCCAGCGTGAAGGCGCAAGTGGCCGCCGCTGCGGGCATCGCCTCGACCCGAGCCAGGATGCTGCGTTCTTCGCGATGGCTGTCGAGGTCACCCTGCCAATGGATGGCGACGGCGGCCGCTGGCAGGTCGCGTAGCGGTTCTTGCAGGTAGGTATTGTCCGACAGGTAGCGCAGGGCGCCATAGTCGACGCCGTGCTGCGGATACGCCCGCATCTGCGCGACCAGGGTCTGCAACCGTTGCAGCAGGCTATCGCCTCCGGGCTGAAGGAAGTACGGCACCGCCAGGGTCAGCGGTCCCAGGATACGTGCCGGGTCGAAGTCGGCCACGGCAATCGGTGCGGCGGCGGGCAAGCGTTCAACACGCGGACGCGCCGCCTGCACGCTCAGGGCCAGCAGGCCTTCGCCGCACACTTCACGGCATTGCTCGGCCACGGCGCTGGCCAGCAGGTCGTTCCAGTCCAGTTGCAGCACCTCGCCCAGGCGCTTGAGCGCCGTCGAGGTGGCGGCTGGCAAGGTCTGCTCGACCACGGCAGCCGGCTGCTGACTGTCAGGCAGTTGCAACGGCTCCATGCCGGCATATTGCAGCCAGTGCTCCCAGACCTCGTCCAGTTCGTCGCTTTGGGCATGGGCCTGCTGGTGGCGGGTCCACTGACTGAAATCGCCCCCGACATGGGACAGGCGTACCGGCCGCTGATAACGCAGCTGTGCCAGCGCCAGGTTGAGGTCGTTGAGCAGCAGTGCCCAGGACACTTCGTCCAGGCACAGCGGGTGAGCGGCCAGCAGCAGGAACGGCTTGCCCGCCACGTCCAGCAGGCTGGCGTGCAGGGTCTGGCCAGCCTCCAGCGCCAGGGCATCGACGCCAGCCTGGGCCAGGGTCTGCAACTGCACCGGGTCGCAGTCAGGGAGGGTCCCGCTGGTGATGGCCGGGGCCTTGGCCGTCGCCAGGACCTGTTGCTGCCATTGCCCGTCCGGTTGGGCCTTGAGCGCCAGGCGCAGAGCCTGGTGTTGATGTTGCAGGGCGCTGATGGCCTGGCTCAGCAGCTCGCCATCGATCGCCTGGCTCAACGCCACGCAGCGCCAGGTCGCTTCCAGCGGGCCCTGTTGCAGGCGGGCCAGTTGACCGGCGGCCAGTGGCAACTCGTAGCCTTGGGCGCTGCTTTCGGCCACGCCATGGCTGGCGTCGGCGCCCAGTACGCGGGCGATGTCGGCGATGGTGCGGTTCTCGAACAACTGGCGAGGGGTGAGTTTCAGCCCTTGCTGGTTGGCCCGGGCGATGATCTGCAGGTTGATGATCGAGTCGCCGCCGAGGGCGAAGAAGTTATCGTGTACGCCAACGCGTTCGAGCTTCAGGACATCCTTCCAGATCTCCGCCAACAGTGCTTCGACTTCGTTGCGCGGGGCCACGTGGGTGGCGCTGTCGTCGGTAGGCTTGTGGGGGATCGGCAGACGCTGCACGTCGACCTTGCCGTTGCGGGTCAGGGGCAATTCGTCGAGGGTGATGAAGTGCGCCGGCACCATGTAGTCCGGTACCCGTGCGCCCAGGTCGTTACGCAACTTGGTGGCCGACAGCGACTGGCTGGCGACCAGATAGGCCACCAGGCGCAGGCTGCCGTCCAGTTCCACGGCACGCACCAGGGCTTGCTCGATCAGCGGCGACAGGCGCTTGAGCTGCGCTTCGACTTCGCCCAGTTCCAGGCGATTGCCGCGGATCTTGACCTGGCTGTCGACGCGGCCAAGGAACGCCAGTTGGCCGTCCACCCGCCAGCGCACACGGTCACCGGTGCGGTACCAGCGTTGCTGGTCGTCATCGAGGAGGAAGCGTTCGGCGGTGAGGTCCGGCCGGTGCAGATAGCCCCGGGCCAACGCGCCGTTGATCAGCAACTCACCGGCCACGCCGGTCGGCACCAACTGACCGTTGGCATCCACCACCCGCAATTGACGATTGGGCAGAGGATGGCCGAGGGCGATGCTGCGCAGGCCAGCGGGCAATTCGGTGGCGATTGCCCCGACCGTCGCTTCGCTCGGGCCATAGTGGTTGAATACCCTGAGCCCTGGCGCCAGACGGTTCACCTGTTCCAGCAGCGCGGGGCTGAGGGCATCGCCGCCAAACACCAGCAGGGCGCGGGGCAGCAGGCGTGCATCGGGAAGGGCCTGCAACAGGCCGGCCAAGTGGCTCGGCGTGATCTTCAGTACATCCACCGGGTGTCGTTCGAACAGTTCGGCCAGGGCCAGCGGGCTGAAACCGCTGTCTTCATCCACCAGCAGCAGGCTGCCACCCGTGCACAGGGCACCGAACAACTGGGTGTGGCCCAGGTCTGCGGCGATGCTGGACAGCAGGCCATAACGGGCTGCCGCCGGTGGGCTGAGCACCGCCTGCACGGCAGTCAGGTAGTCGACGATGGATTGATGCTCGACCACCACCCCCTTGGGGGTGCCGGTGGAACCCGAGGTGTAGATCACGTAGGCGGCATCCGCCGGGTTGTGGTCCACGACGGGGGCTGTTACTGACTGGCTGGCTATGGCTTGCGCCTGTTCTGTCAGCCACAGGGTCGGTGTGCGCTCGGCCAGGCCTGTGAGCAGCGGCGAGGGCGCGGCACCGATCAGCAGCGCGGCGCGGCTATCGACCAGCACATCGGCCAGGCGGCCGGCAGGTTGCTTGATGTCCAGCGGCAGGTAGGCCGCACCGGCCTTGAGGATGCCCAACAGAGCCACCACGAAATCGACGCTGCGTTCCAGGGCCAGGGCCACCACGCTGTCGCGGCCGATCCCCTGAGCGCGCAGATAATGGCTGAGGCGGTTGGCCTGTTCATCCAACCCCCGGTAGGTCAGCGTGACCTGACGATCCTGAACTGCCTGCGCCTCAGGGTGCGCGGCTGCCTGTTGTTCGAAAAGCTGGTGCAGGCATGCCTGGGGCACCGGCAACTGCACGCCGCGACCCTGGACCTGCAGTTGCTGGCTTTCCTCGGGGCTCAGCCACGCCAGTTCGCTGACACGGCGTTGCGGCTGCGCCGTCATCGCCAACAGGATGCTGCGCAGTTGCGTTGACAGTATCGCCACCTCGGCATCGCTGAAACGGCTGCGGTCGTAGCTGATCAGGTAGTGCAACTGCTTGTCCGGCATCACGATCAGCGACAGCGGGAAGTGGTTGCGACCCTGGGTGAGGGTGAGTCCATCGACCTGCTGGTCATTGGCCGGGGCACTGAAGCTCAGGCCGCCGGTGTCCTGGTTGAGGGCATCGGTGACCGGGAAGTTCTCGAACACCAGGATCGAATCGAACAGCGCCTGTTCAGCGGCAATGCGCGTCATCGACTTGAGCTTGCCCAGCGGCAGATAGGCGTGGTGGCGCAAGTCGCTGTTGCTTTGCTGCAGCTGTTGCAGCCAGTTGACCAACGTCGGGCCCTCGGACCACTGCACCCGCAGCGGCAGGGTATTGATGAACAGTCCGACGGTGCCATCCACCGCGGCCAGATTTTCCGGACGGCCGGCGACAGTGACCCCATAGACCACGTCGTCACGCCCGGCGTGCTGGCCGAGCAGCAGGGCCCAGGCGCCCTGGATCAGGGTGTTGACGGTCAGGTCATTCTGACGTGCGAACTGCGACAGTCGCTCGGTTTCGCTGGCGTCCAATCGGCTTTCCCGCTCGGCGAAGGGGGCTCCCGACGGCGCGGCCCGGCGTTCGGCGAAATGCGGCAGCGGGGTCGGCTCGCTGACATCCTGCAATTGCTCGCGCCAGAAACCTTCGGTGGCGGCCATGTCCTGCTCGGCAAGCCAGGCGATGTAGTCACGATAAGGCCGGGTCGGTGCCAGGTTGGCGGGGCGGCCGTGAGCCTGTTCGTAATAGAAGGCCAGCCACTCCTGAACCGCAATGCCCACGCTCCAGCCATCCATGAGGATGTGGTGGAAGGTCCAGATCAGATGCCAGCGCTCGGGCGCCAAGCGTACCAGGCACACCCGCATCAGTGGCGACTCGTTCAACTCCAGGGGCTGGGCGCGTTGTTCCAGCGCCAGCTGCTCCAGGGCGGCCTGGTGCTCGGCACGGTCTTGCCAGTCCAGTTCGGTCAGGGGCAGCTCCACGTCCTGTTGCACCACCTGGTAGGCATCGTCCAGCTCTTCCCAGAGAAAGGCGCTGCGCAGCACGGCATGGCGCTGCATCAATGCCTGCCAGGCGCCGCGAAACGCGTTCAGTTGCAGCGGTCCGTTCATTTCCAGGCTCAATTGCTGGTAGTAAACCCGCGAATCCGGTTCGTAGACGCTGTGGAACAACAGGCCGTGCTGGGTCGGCGAAAGGGAATAGATGTCTTCGATGTTGTTCATGCTTGCTTGGTCCATTTCAAAGGCTTTAAAGACAGTGAGCGTCAGTCAGGGGGCCGCGGTGGTCGTTGACCCCGCGGCGGCATCGCTCGCTAGCTTTGGGAATTCGGTTTGGTCTTGAGCTTGCCCAGCAACTTGTCCAGGGATTTCTGGTTCAGCGCCTTGGCCAGCGGGAAGTCCGATGGCATCAGCGCACCGGCCTGTGGATCGAGGCAGTGCTCGACCAACGTCTGCAAACGTTCCAGCAGGCGAGCGGGCAGGTGGCGGTCGGCGGCAGGCGTGACGCTGTGCCACTCGACACGCAACACGCCGTCCTCCAACCAGGCCACCACTTCCCGGGCGTGGGACACCCGGTTGGCCGGTGCCACGTCCGCTGGCGGGGTCAGGCCGCTGGGGCGCAACCAGCCCTCGGGCGCTTGCTCATGGCCCAGGTAGTTGAACAGCACGTCGCCGTGGCTTGCCGGCAGCTCGCCGCGCTGGCGCAGCAACCCGTAACCCAGGCCCTGGCCCGGCACGGCGCGCAAGGCCTCCTTGGCGTTACGCACCTGATCGCCCGGGGCTCCGCTGGCGTTCACCCGCAGTGGATACAACGTGGTGAACCAGCCGACGGTGCGGCTGACGTCCAGGCCGTCGAACGGCGCATCCCGACCGTGGCGCTCCAGGTCCACCACGATGTCGTTGCGGCTTTCGACCTCGGCCAGCGTCGCGGCGAGGGCGGCGATCAACAGTTCTTCCGGTTGCGTGCGATACGCCGCGTGGGCCTCGGTCAGCCATTGGTGGGTACGGCTGGCATCCCAACGGGCTGACAGTGTCTGCCGTTCGGCCACGGAGGCAACAGGCGCCGGGTTTGCACCCGGCTGGCTGCTCCAGTAGCGCTGTTCGGTCCCGACCTTGGCGGCATGGGCTTGCAAACGCTCCGCCCATTGGCGGTAGGAGGTGGTCTTGGCCGGCAGCGTCGGGTTCTCGCCACGCTCCAGCGCCGGGTACAACTGCTGGAAATCCTCCAGCAACGGCGTCCAGGAGACGGCATCGACCACCAAGTGATGAGCCACCAGGTAGAGGCGTTGCGGTGTGCCTTCCAGCAGCGCCGCGGCAAACAAGGGGCCGTTTTCCAGGTCGAGGCTCTGGGCGACTTCCAGCAGTTGTTCGGGATGCTCGCAGCAGGTCAATTGTGCAGGCGCGACTGGAGCGATCTGTGCTTGCCATTGCCCCTCGACCTGCCTGAAGCGCAAGCGCAGGGCGTCATGGTGGGCCACCAAGCGATCCAATGTGGCCTGCACGACAGGCGCGTCGAGACGGCGGTCGCTGTCGGCCAGCACCGATTGGTTCCAGTGGGCGGCCTGGGGTTGCTGTTGATCGAAGAACCACTGGTGCAACGGCATCAACGGCATCGCGCCGGTCACGTCACCCTGTTCGGCCTGGGTCAGCAGGGCGGTGGTCACCTGGGCCAGTGCCGCCGGGGTCGGCGAGCGGAACAGGTCCCTTGGCGTGAGGGAATAGCCCTGCTCGCGCAGACGGGAGATCAGTTTCAAGCCAAGGATCGAATCTCCGCCCAGGGCGAAGAAGCTGTCCGAGGTGCCGACCTGCTGACCACCGGTCAAGGTTTCGCCGAGCAGCTCGCCGAACAACTGGCAAAGCAGACGCTCCAGGTCATTGCGCGGTGCCGCGTAGTCTTTCTGGGTTTGGGGCAAAGGCAGCGCCGCAAGGGCCTTGCGGTCGATCTTGCCATTGCTGTTCAGGGGCAACGCCGGTACCTGGACCCATACGGAAGGCACCATGTAGGCCGGCAACTGGGCCGCCAACACCGTGTCGAGGTTCGATTGCGCGGCGCGGCTGCTGTAGAACGCCACCAAACGGTTATCGATGACCAGCGTGCAGGCGCCGGTAATCGCCGGCAGGTCCAGCAGGGCCGCGTCGATTTCCCCCAGCTCGATGCGCTGGCCACGCAGCTTCACCTGATGGTCCAGGCGGCCCAGGTATTCGATGTTGCCGTCGGCCAGGAAGCGGCAGCGGTCGCCGGTGCGGTACAGGCGGTCGCCTTCGACGAACGGGCTGGCGAGGAAACGCTCCTCGGTCAGGTCCGGGCGTTTCAAATAGCCACGGGCCACGCCGACACCGCCGATGTACAGCTCGCCGATGCTGCCGATGGGCAGCGGTTGCAGGCTCTCATCGAGGATGTACAGGCGCAGGTTGGCGATGGGCTTGCCAATCGGCACGATGGTATCGTCCACCGAGCAGCGCCAGACCGACACGTCGATGGCCGCTTCGGTCGGACCGTACAGGTTGACCAGGGCCGCCGGGTGTTGGCTCATGAAGCGCCGCACCAGGTCCACCGGCAAGGCTTCGCCACTGGCGAACACCTGGCGCAGGCTGCGGCAGTCCACCAGGCTCGGTTCCTCGACAAAGGCCCGCAGCATGGACGGCACGAAGTGCAGCGTGGTGACCTGTTCCTGCTGGATCAACTGGCTGAGGTAGGCCGGGTCGCGATGGCCGTCCGGGCGGGCCACCACCAGGGTGGCGCCGGTGATCAGCGGCCAGAAGAACTCCCATACCGATACGTCGAAGCTGTACGGAGTCTTTTGCAGAACCCGGTCGTTCGGGCCGATGGGGAACGCGTCCTGCATCCAGTACAGGCGGTTCATCAAGGCGCCGTGTTCGTTCATCACGCCTTTTGGCTGGCCGGTGGAACCCGAGGTGTACAGCACGTAGGCCAGGTCATTGGCCGCGACGCTGATCGGTTCGAACGCCGGCGCCTGGGGCAGGGCGTCGAGGGTCCAGGCCGGGTGCCCGGCGGGCAGGCGCGACAGCCATTGCGCCTGGGTCAGGGTGACCTGTGCGTCGGCGTCCTGGATCAGGAACGCCAGGCGTGCGGCCGGCAGTTCCGGGTCCAGCGGCAGCCACGCGGCACCGGCATGGACGATGCCGAGCAAGGCCACAACCATTTCCACGGAGCGTTCCATGCACACCGGCACGATGCATTCGGCGCCGATGCCGGCGGCGCGCAAGGCACGGGCGACGGCCTGGGCGCGTTGATCCAGCTCCGCATAGCTCAGGCGTTGGCCTTCGAACACCAGCGCCGGGGCGTTGGGGCTCAGGGCCGCCTGTTGGCTCAGGGCCGTGTGCAGGTTGGTCGGGCCGCTGTAGTGACGGTCGGTGGCGTTCCAGCGGTCCAGTTGCGGCTGATCCTGCTGCTGCGGGAACAGCTCGATCAACGTGCGCTCCGGTGTCGCGACGATTGCATCGAGCAATGCGCACCACTGCGCACTCCAGCGCTGCATCGTCGTCTCGTCGAACAATGCCGCCTGGTATTCCAGCGCCAGCGTCATGTCGCTGCCGTCGTCCTGGACTTCCCAGCTCTGTTCGAACTTGGCATCGACCACCGGCAAGGTCTGCTCTTCGACCTCCAGCCCCGGCCATTGGCTGCTGTCCACGCGACCGTAGTTGAGGGAGAACAGCACCTGGAACAGTGGCGTGCGGTTCAGGTCACGATGCTGGGCTACGGTGCTGACCAGCGTAGCGAAAGGCAGGTCGGCGTGGGCCTGGGCCGCGCGCAGGTCGGCTTCGAGGCTGGCAAGCAGTCGCTCGGCCGGCGCACGCTGGTCGACCTCGCTACGGATCACCAGGGTGTTGACCAGGCAGGCCAGCAAGGCCTGGGATTGCGCCTGGTCACGCTGGTCGGCCGGCGTGCCAAGACGAATGTCCCGTTGCCCGCTGTAGCGCGCCAGCAGCGCACTCAAGGCGGTGGCCAGGACCACATAGGTGGTGGTGCCGCGTTGCCGGGCGAACCGGCGGATGGCGTCGGCCCGGTCGGTGCCCAGGCTGACGATCAACTGTCGGGCCCGACGGTCGGCTTCGGCGCCGCGCGGATGGTCGATGGGCAGGTCCAGTTGATAGTTGTCCTGGCCCAGATGGTTTTTCCAGTATTCCAGGCTGGCGTTACGCTGTGCCTGGGTATCCGGGTGCTGTTGCCACAGGGCGAAATCGACGTAATCGATCTCCAGCGGTGTCCAGGCGGGAGCCTGTCCACGCAAGCCGGCGGCATAAGCCTGGGTCAGCTCGTCGATGAGCAGTTGCATGGCCCAGCCATCGGTGGCGCTGTGGTGCAGGCAGACCAGCAGGCGGTTCTCGTCGCTGTCCTGGCGCTGCAACAGGTGCGCGCGCCATGGCGCGGCGGCGGCCAGGTTGAACGGCGCCATCAGTTCGTCCTGTGCCTTGGCACAAGCCGAGGCCCAGTCCTGGGTCGGTACTGAGGTCACCGCGAGCGCCGGGCCCTGCGGATCGATCAGCAACTGTGGCTCGCCCTGGACCTCGACGATCCGGCTGCGCAGCACCAGGTGACGCTGGCTGAGCTGTTCGAACGCCTCGCGCAACGCCTGGACCTGCAGTTCGCCGCGCAACGTCAGGGCGAACGGCATGTGGTATTCGCGGGAGTCGGGCACCAGGCGGCTGAGCATCCAGAACCGGCGCTGGGCCAGGCCCGGCGGCAACCGTTCCGGACGTGGTTGTGGAGTGATGCCATCACCCGGCACTTGTGCCTGTAGATGAGCGGCCAGCGCCGACACCGTCGGTTGGGCGAACACCTGCGTCAATGGCAGGGAAACGCCCAGGCGTTCACGCACCCGGCTGACCAGGCGTGTCGCCAGCAAGGAGTGGCCGCCGAGCTGGAAGAAGTGATCGTCGATGCCAACCTGCGGGCATCCGAGCACTTCGCAGAACAACTCGCAGAGCGCCGCCTCCATGGCATTGCGAGGGGCTGTGTGTGGCTGGTCGCTCTGGCTTTGCGGCAGCGGCGTGGCCGCCAGAGCCTTGCGGTCCAGCTTGCCGTTGCTGTTGAGCGGCAGGCGGTCGAGCTGCACGAAAAGACTCGGCTGCATGTGCGCAGGCAGGCCTTCGCCCAAGGCAGCACGCAGGGTGGCTTCCTCGGCCTCACCGCACCAGAAACTCACCAGGCGCTGGTCCAGCAGCAAGGTCGCGGCGTCGCGAACACCTGCTTGCGCCAGCAGTTCGGCGTCGATTTCCCCCAGCTCGATGCGCTGGCCACGCAGCTTCACCTGATGGTCCAGGCGGCCCAGGTATTCGATGTTGCCGTCGGCCAGGAAGCGGCAGCGGTCGCCGGTGCGGTACAGGCGGTCGCCTTCGACGAACGGGCTGGCGAGGAAACGTTCCTCGGTCAGGTCCGGGCGTTTCAAATAGCCACGGGCCACGCCGACACCGCCGATGTAAAGCTCGCCGATGCTGCCGATGGGCAGCGGTTGCAGGCTCTCATCGAGGATGTACAGGCGCAGGTTGGCGATGGGCTTGCCAATCGGCACGATCACGTCGTTCACCGAGCAGCGCCAGACCGACACGTCGATGGCCGCTTCGGTCGGACCGTACAGGTTGACCAGGGCCGCCGGGTGTTGGCTCATAAAGCGCCGCACCAGGTCCACCGGCAAGGCTTCGCCACTGGCGAACACCTGGCGCAGGCTGCGGCAGTCCACCAGGCTCGGTTCCTCGACAAAGGCCCGCAGCATGGACGGCACGAAGTGCAGCGTGGTGACCTGTTCCTGCTGGATCAACTGGCTGAGGTAGGCCGGGTCGCGGTGGCCGTCCGGGCGGGCCACCACCAGGGTGGCGCCGGTGATCAGCGGCCAGAAGAACTCCCATACCGATACGTCGAAGCTGTACGGAGTCTTTTGCAGAACCCGGTCGTTCGGGCCGATGGGGAACGCGTCCTGCATCCAGTACAGGCGGTTCATCAAGGCGCCGTGTTCGTTCATCACGCCTTTTGGCTGGCCGGTGGAACCCGAGGTGTACAGCACGTAGGCCAGGTCATTGGCCGCGACGCTGATCGGTTCGAACGCCGGGGCCTGGGGCAGGGCGTCGAGGGTCCAGGCCGGGTGCCCGGCGGGCAGGCGCGACAGCCATTGCGCCTGGGTCAGGGTGACCTGTGCGTCGGCGTCCTGGATCAGGAACGCCAGGCGTGCAGCCGGCAGTTCCGGGTCCAGCGGCAGCCACGCGGCACCGGCATGGACGATGCCGAGCAAGGCCACAACCATTTCCACGGAGCGTTCCATGCACACCGGCACGATGCATTCGGCGCCGATGCCGGCGGCGCGCAAGGCACGGGCGACGGCCTGGGCGCGTTGATCCAGCTCGGCATAGCTCAGGCGTTGGCCTTCGAACACCAGCGCCGGGGCGTTGGGGCTCAGGGCCGCCTGTTGGCTCAGGGCGGTGTGCAGGTTGGTCGGGCCGCTGTAGTGGCGGTCGGTGGCGTTCCATTCGACCAGTTGGTGCTGACGCTCAGCCGCCGCCAACGGCGTCCACTCCCCGAGACGGGTCTGTGGGGCTTCGAGCATGGTTTCCAGCAATTGCTGCCACTGCGCCAGCCAGCGCCGAGCCGTGGTTTCACTGAACAGCGCCGCACGATATTCCAGCAACACCGACAGCACTTCGCCGTCGTGCACTTCCCAGTTCAGGTCGTACTTGGTGGCCTGGGCGGTCACCGCACGTTCGCTGACCTGCAATTGCGGCCATTGCTGGCCCGATGCATCGGCGTTCTGCATGGCGAACAGCACTTGGAACAATGGCGTCTGGCCGAGGTTGCGGGCAGGCTTGAGGTGTTCAACGACCTGGTCGAACGGCACGTCCTGATGTTGCTGGGCGTCGAGTACGCGGTTGCGCACCTGGTTCAGCAAGCCTTCGAAATCCAGGCGCGGATCGAGATCGGCGCGCATGACCACGGTGTTGACGAAGCAGCCGATCAAAGGTTGCAGCTCGGCAAATGGCCGCTGGGCCACCGGGCTGCCGATCCGTACGTCGCGCTGATTGGCGTAGCGGCCCAGAAGCAATTGCGCTGCGCTGAGCATCAGCATGTACAGCGTGGCTCCCCGTTGCTGGGCGAACCGCCGCAAGCGCGCCACCAGTTCGGGCGGCAGTTGCAGTTGGACCGCCCCGGCGGCCGGGGCGAGGTGGTCGGGACGGCCTTGCTCGGTTGGCAGGTCCAGCAGGTAATCGCCATCTTCCAGTTGGTTGCGCCAGTAATCCAGTTGCTGGCTGAACAGGCGCTGCTGCGCGGGCTCGCGTTGCCAGAGGGCGTAGTCCGGGTATTGCAGGGCCAGGTCCGGCAGCGCAGCCGCGGTGCCCTGGCAGAGGGCAGTGTAGAAACGGCCCAGCTCATCCAGCAGGTTCTGGCTGGACGCATCGTCGATGGCGCAGTGATGCACGGTAAGCAACAACAGCGACTGGACGCCGCCGCTGCGCTGTAGCAGCGTGGCGCGCACCGGCACGTTCCGAGCGAGATCGAACGGGCGGCCGGTTTCTGCGTGGATCGCATCCTCGGTCAGGTGTTGCCAGACGGCGTCGGAGGCTGGCTCCAGTGCAGTGACCTGCAACGGGATATCCACCTGTGGCTCGACGACCAGCATCAGCTCGCCGTCGGTGTCGCGCACGATGCGACTGCGCAGGATTTCGTGGCGTTGGACCACGCTGTTCAGAGCTGCTTGCAGGGCTTGGGTATCGAGTTCACCGTCCAGTTGCACGGCGCTGACCACGTTGTACTCGCCGCCACCGGTACTCAACTGTTCAAGGAACCACAGGCGCTGCTGTTCGAACGACAACGGCAACCGCGCCGGGCGTGGCGCCGGGGCGAAGGACGGTTGTGCGTCTTGCAGGGGAGCACCCAGCAGTGCGGCCAGCGCTTCGAGGGTCGGGTGCTCGAATACGGCACGCAGCGGTGGCACCGTGGCGAACTGTTGACGCAGGCGGGCGAACAAGGTCGCCGCCAGCAGCGAGTGGCCGCCAAGGTAGAAGAAATGGCTGTCACGGCCGATCTGCGCCGCTGGCACTTTCAGCAACTCGGACCACAGGGCCGCCAGTTGCCGTTCGGCGCCACTGCGTGGCGGGTCCAGTGCATCCGGTGCGGCCTGGATGTCCGGAGCCGGCAAGGCCTTGCGGTTGAGTTTGCCGTTATCGGTCAGCGGAAGCTCATCGAGCACAACGAATGCCGACGGCACCATGTAATCGGGCAGGGTCGCGCCAATGGCTTTGCGCCAGGCGTCGATATCGGCCTGCGCGTCACAGGTGACATAGGCTACCAGGCGCTTGTCGCCGGGGACGTCTTCGCGGGCCAGCACCACGGCCTGGCGCACGCCCGGTTGCGCGCCGATCAGGGTTTCGATTTCTCCCAGTTCGACGCGGAAACCACGAATCTTCACCTGATGGTCCATGCGGCCCAGGTATTCGAGTTGGCCGTCGGGCAGCCAGCGCACCAGATCGCCGGATTTGTACATCCGTGCACCGGGTTGGGATGCGAACGGGTCTTCGATGAAGACCTTGGCGGTCTGCTCGGCGCGGTTGAGATAGCCCAGGGTCACCCCGGCACCGCCAATGTGCAGCTCGCCGGGTACGCCTACCGGCATCGGGTTGAGGAAGGCGTCGAGCACATAGGTGTGCACGTTGGCGATCGGGCGCCCGATGATCGGGCGTTGCGGGAAGTCGTCCACCGCGCAACCGGTGGCGTCCACGGTGCATTCGGTCGGGCCGTAGGTGTTGAAGAAACGGCTGCCGGCGATCGACGGCAGGCGTTGCCACAGCTGCGCGTCCACCGCGTCGCCACCGAACAGCACGAAGCGCGGCAGGTACACCTCGCCACGTCGCACGCCTTCGCTTTCCAGCAAGGCCTTGAGCTGTGCCGGGGTGCACTCGAAGGCTTCCAGGCGAGTCTCGCGGAAGAATTGCGCGAGTGCATCGGGGTCGTAGCGCACGTCTTCCGGCGTCAGGTACAGGCTGTGGCCGTCGAGCAACAGGATCAGCTCGGCCACCGAACTGTCGAAGGCGAAGGAGTAGTTGAAGCTGGTACGCATCGGCTGGTCGGTGTAGCGCCGATACAGGCCATGGATACGCGCCCAGGCCAGGTTGACCACCGAACCCTGGGTGACCAGGGTGCCCTTGGGCTTACCGGTCGAGCCGGAGGTGTACATGATGTAGGCCAGGTCTTGCGGGCCGGAAAGCGGGACCGGGTTATGGTCCGGCTGGTCGGCGAACAGGGCCGCGTCGCTGTCCAGGTGCAGACGTGGCAACCCGGCACCCAATTGTTCCAGCAGCCCTTTTTGACCGAGCAACAGCGCCGGTTGCGCGTCTTCGAGCATATAGGCCAGGCGGTCCGCCGGGTAGGTCGGATCCAGCGGCACATAGGCGCCTCCGGACTTGAGAATCCCCAACAGGCCCACCAGCAACTCCAGCGAGCGCTCGACACACAGCGCCACCGGGCTGTTGGCGACCACGCCACGCCCGCGCAGGTAGTGCGCCACTTGGTTGGCCCGGCGGTTCAGTTCGCCATAGCTCAGGCTGCGTCCTTCAAATGTCAGTGCGTCGCGCTCCGGGGTACGCTCGGCCTGCTGTTCGAACAGCTGGGCGAACGTCAGATCACGCGGCACGTCCATCTCGGTGCGGTTCCACTCGACCACGGTGCGCTGCCATTCGTCCGCCATCAGCAACGGCAACGCCGCCACTGGACGTTGCGGCTCGACGAGCATCTGCTCCAGCAAATGCTCCAGGCGGGCCAGGGTCTGGCGGGCGCTGTCGGCGACGAACAGGTCCAGGGCGAACATCAGTTCCAGCTGGATCGGTGCGTTGGCCGGGCATAGCACGTGCAGGTCCAGGTCGCATTCGGAATGGCGCAGCGGGGTATCCAGCGCCTCGAACTCGAGCCCGGGGAAACGCAACCGCGATTCCATGGCCAGTTGCTGGGCGACCATCACCTGATAAAGCGGCGCATGGCTGAGGCTGCGGGGCAGTTGCAGGCTGTCCACCAATTGCTCGAAGGGCAGGTCCTGGTGTTGCAGACCACTGCGCAGCCGTTCGGCCACCTGTTTGACCAGCGCGGTGAAGTCCGCTTGCGGTTCGAAGTCGGCCCGGATCGCCAGGTTGTTCAGCAAAATACCCAGCAGGCCTTCGGTGCCCGGTTGTTCACGATGGGTGACCGGGGTGCCGACGAGCACGGTGGCGTCGCCGCTCAAGCGGTGCATCAATACTGCAAAGCCGGCGAACAACACGGTGAACGGCGTGGTGCCGAGGCGGCTGGCAAAGGCTTGCACGCGGTCGCTGAGGTCGGCGCTGAGTTCACGCTGGACGATCCCGGCGCGGTAGCTCTGCACCGACGGCCGGGGATGGTCGGTGGGCAGGGCCAACAGTGGGCTGCCTTCGCCGTCGCGACGATCCAGGGTGGTGGTCCAGTAGTCCAGCTGACGCTTGAGTTCGGCGCCTTGCAGATGCTCTCGCTGCCAAAGGGCGAAGTCGGCGTATTGCACGGGCAGTGCGGGCAGCTCGGCGGCGGCACCGTTGCAGCGGGCTTCGTAGCCCAGGGCCAGTTCGCGCAGGGCGATGGTGGCCGACCAGGCATCGGAAACCATGTGGTGCAGGGCAATGCCCAGTACATGTTCATCCGGCGCCAGGCGCAGCAAGCGCGCACGCAGCAGCGGCGGGCAGGCCAGGTCGAAGGGCTGTTCGAAAGTCTCTTGCAGGGCATTGAATTGCGCACCCGCCCGAGCGGTGGCGGTCAGGCCCGACAGGTCTTCGAAGGGCAACGCGATGTCCAGTGTCTGGCTGATGCGCTGGCAGGGTACGCCGTCAACGCTGTCGATGCCGGTGCGCAGGATCTCATGGCGCACCAGCAGGTCGTTCAGGCTGGCATGCAGCGCCTGGACATCGAGTTCACCCTTGAGATGCAGGGCGAACGGGATATTGAACAACGTAGTGCCCGGTGTCAGTTGCTCGATGAACCACAACCGTTGCTGAGAGAACGACAGCGGCAGCAGCGCCGGACGGGGCAGGGGCTTGGGCGCGCTGATAGCCGGTGTTTGCGGTTCGGCGGCCTGGGTCTGGCGGGCTGCGATGGCCACGGCCAGCAAGGCCACGGTGGGGTGTTCGAACAGCACCCGCAATGGCAGGTCGAGTTTGAAATGGCTGCGCAGACGGGCAACGATCTGGGTTGCCAGCAACGAATGTCCCCCCAGGGTGAAGAAGTTGTCTTCCACCCCCACGGTGTCGCGGCCAAGCACTTCGGCCCAGATCTTCGCCACGCTGTTTTCCAGCTCATTGCGTGGTGCGACGCTTTGCCGGGTGTCGCCCTGCCAGTCCAGTTCCCGCGCGGCCAGGGCCTTGCGGTCGACCTTGCCGTTATTGTTCAGCGGCAGTTTGTCCAGGCAGACGAACGCGGCGGGTACCATGTACGGCGGCAGTTGCGCCCGCAGGTGTTCACTCAGGCCGTCGCTGCCCTGGGTCTGGTCATGGGCCGACCAGTAGGCCACCAGCCAGGCTTCGCCGACGGTGTTTTCCCGCAGCAGGACCGCGGCTTCGCGTACGTTTGGATGCTGCGCCAGGCGGTGCTCGATTTCGGTCAGTTCGATCCGGTGTCCACGCAGTTTCACCTGTTGGTCACGACGACCGAGGTATTCGACCACGCCATCGGCGCGCCAGCGTCCCAGGTCACCGGTGCGGTACAGACGCCCTTCGAGCTGGGGATGATCGATGAACGCGTCGGCGGTGCGCTGCGGGTCATGCAGGTAGCCACGACCGACACCGACCCCACCGATGCAGATTTCCCCGGCCACGCCAACGGGGACCGGGCGCAGGCCTTCATCCAGCACATACAAGCGGTTGTTGGCCGTCGGACGGCCGATGGGCATGTGGCTGACGTCGGCGGTCGGCGCTTCGAAAATGGGTTGGAACGCCACGTCGTCGGCGCATTCGGCCGGCCCGTAGGCGTTCATCAAGGCGATGTCGGGAAAGCGCGCGAACCAGTCCCGGGCCACGGTCGGCGGCAAGGCTTCGCCGGTGGGCAATACCCAACGCAGGTCGGGTAACTGCAGGTCGCACGGACACAGCGCAAGCAGAGTGCGCATCAGGCTCGGGACGATTTCCAGCACGCTCAGGCGTTCTTCGGCCAGGACGTGCAGCAGGCGCTGCGGATCGTGGGCGACTTCGTCCGGGAGAATATGCACGGTGGCGCCGAGCACCGGCGCGGCGAGGAACTGCCACACCGAAATGTCGAAGGCCACCGAAGCGGTCTGGGGAATACGGTCCTCGGCGCCGAGCCCCAGGGCCGGCACCTTGCCGAAGATGTTATTGAGCATGCCGCGTTGCTCGATCATCACGCCCTTGGGCGTACCGGTCGAACCCGAGGTGAACAGCACATAGGCCAGGCTGTCCGGGCCCCCGAGGGCCGGCAATGGCGCGTCGTTGCCGGACGCCCAGCAGGTCTCGGCGAACAGGGCCTGCGGTGCCTGGTCGAGGCCGCTTAGCAATTGATCGAGCAGGCCGCTGCAACCTTCGCTGGCCACCAGAATCGGAGCACGGGACAGGCCGAGGATCTCCCGAAGGCGCTCCGGCGGATGATTGACTTCCAACGGCAGCATCGCCGCCCCGGCCTTGAACACGGCCAGCATCATGGTCAACAGCGCCAGGCCCCGCGGAGCCATCAACGCCACCAGCTGGTCCGCGCCGACACCGGCCTCGCGCAAGGCATGGGCCAGACGTGTGGAGCGCTGGTCCAGCTCGGCGTAGGTCAGGGACTGGCCGGCACAGACTGCGGCGACCTGATCACCGCGCTGGGCGACCTGGGCGGCGAACAACTCGGCGTAGCTTTGATCCAGGGGAAACGCGTGAGGGTTGCTCGCCCATTCGCCCAGCAACTGCTGGCGCTCCTGTGAGGCCAGCAGTTCGAAACTGCCCAGCAGCGCGTCGGGTGCGGCCAACATGCTGCGCACTAGGCTGGCGATATGGCCCAGCAGGCGCTGCACGGTGGCGGCGTCAAAGCGTTCGCGGTCGTAGGACACCCGGATACCCAGCTGCTCGCCGGGCAGGATCACCACGGTCAGGCCGTAGTGGGTGTGCACGCTGTGGTCCATGCCTTCAAGGCTGAACTGGAAACCACCCTCGAGGATCTGTTCATCGATGGGCGCGTTTTCGAAGACCAGGATGCTGTCGAACAGTGTTTCGCCGCGAGGGAAATCGCTCCAGCCCTGGATGTCGGTCAGCGGCGTGTGTTCGAAGTCGCGCATGTCGACGTTGAGCCCTTGCAAGGCTTGCAGCCAACTGCCGAGGGTCGCGTCCGGGTCCACTGAAACCCGCAGGGGCAGGGTGTTGATGAACAGGCCGATCATTTCGGCCACACCGGTCAGGTCCGCCGGGCGGCCTGCCACGGTGACGCCGAACACCACGTCCCGCTGTCCGCTGTAGCGCGACAGCAGCAACGACCAGACCCCCTGGAAGAACGTATTCGGGGTGATGCGGCGTTGGCGGCAGAAAGTCGCCAGCGCCTGGGTTTGCTGTTCGTCCAGGTGGATCAGCTGATCGTCCACCAGCACCGCATCGGTGTAGCGGTCGCGTGTCACGCCGTTGTCCACGGTCAGCGGTGTGGGGGCGTTGAGGCCTTGCAACTGGCCGCGCCAGAACTGCTCGGCCTTGCTTGCGTCCTGGCGTTGCAGCCACTGGATGTAGTCGCGAAACGGCCGCGGGCTTTTCAGTTCCGGCGTGCGGTCGTTGCACAACGCTTCATAGGCCTTGAGGAAGTCCACGGTCACCAGGGAAATGCACCACGCATCCATCAGGATGTGGTGGAAACTGCGGATGAACTCATAAGACTCGTCGCCCAGGCGCACCAGACGGAAGCGGATAAGCGGTGGCTTCGACAGGTTGAAGCCGACCTTCTGCTCGTCTTCCAACAGCGTGCGGATCCGTGCTTCCTGCTCATGGGGCGCCAGCCCGCGCAGGTCGAGGGTGTCCAGCGGGACCTTGACTGCCCGATGGATCACCTGCACCGGCTGCTTCTGGCTTTTCCATTGGAAGCTGGCACGCAAGGAAGGGTGCAGCGCCACCACCTGGCGCCAGGATTCGAGGAAGGCCGCTTCATCGATGGCCCCGCCGATGCGGTAGCGATCCTGCATCAGGTAGACGCCGGAATCTTCGTGCAGCAGGGAGTGGAAGAGCATCCCCTGTTGCAACGGCGACAGCGGGTAAATGTCTTCGATTGGATTGTTGATGGTTTTTTCGGTGGTCATTGAAAGCGTCCTGCGTAAATAGGGGCGACGGCGGCACGGCGGCGCAAGGAACCGGTCACAGGTCGGCCTCGTTCAGTTCGGCCATCAGGGCTTGCATTTCCTCATCGGACAGGCCCGAGGCGCTGAACTCGGTACTTATGGCCACGGGCTCGGCGGCGTCGGCGGCCAGCGGTTGCGCAACCTCGGCCATGGCCGCGATGGTCTGGCGTTCGAAGACTTGCTTGGCCGACAACGCAATGCCTTGCTCATGGGCCTGGGCAACCACTTGCAGACTGAGAATCGAGTCACCACCGATGGCGAAGAAGTTGTCGGTGACGCTCACGGTCGACAGCTTCAGGACTTTGGCAACAATGGCTTGCAGGGTCGTTTCCATGGCGTTGCGCGGCGCCACATGAGCGCTGGCGTCGAACTGGTCCGGGTCGGGCAACTGGCGGATGTCGAGCTTGCCATTGGGCGTCCGCGGGAAGGCCGGCAGGGTCAGGACCTGGGCCGGCACCATGTACGAGGGCAGGCGTTCACCGAGGAAGCGTTTGATCGCCTCCGAATCCGGGGCATAGCCGTGAGCGGCCAGGATGTAGGCGAGCAGGCGCTTGCCGGCGGCATGCTCCTGGACGATCACCGCGGCTTCGCGTACGTCGCTGTGGCTGCATAGTTGGCGTTCGATTTCCCCCAGTTCGATGCGATAGCCGCGCACCTTGACCTGATGGTCCTTGCGACCTAGGAACGCCAGGCGCCCGTCCGCCAGCCAGCAGGCGAGGTCGCCGGTGCGGTAGGCGCGGGTGCCGTCGGCCAGGGTGACGAAGGCTTTGGCGGTTTCTTCGGGCTTGTTGCGGTAGCCACGGGCCAGGGTGGGGCCGGCGAGGACGATTTCACCCGGCTCGCCGACACCGCAGGCAATGTCCTGTTCGTTCAGCAGACGCAGGTCCATGCCGGCGATCGGACGCCCGATGCTGACGCTGCGGTTGGGCTCCAGGACTTCGTAGGTGGCCCAGACCGTGGCTTCGGTGGGGCCGTATTCGTTGACCAGGCGGGCTTGTGGCAGGGTCTTGCCGTGTTGCGCGACCAGTGGCGGCGGGCAGGCTTCGCCAGCGACGATCCAGCATGCGAGGCTGTCGGCCCCGCCGCTGCGCTGCAACTGATCGAGCAGGGCCTGATACAACGATGGCAGCGACAGCCCATGGCTGACTTTGTAGTCGGCGATCAGTTGGGCCAGACGGGCCATTTCCAGCTCTTCGCCGGTGGCAGGCAACACCAGGCGTCCGCCCTGGGCCAGGGTCCAGAAAATTCCGGCGACCGAACTGTCGAAGGCATAGGACGACAGTAGCAGATAGGCACGCACCGGCGTCTCATAGGCGGCCATGCGCACCTGGGTCGAAAAGCTCAGGGCGCCGTGGCTGATTTCCACGGCTTTCGGCGCACCGGTGGAACCGGAGGTGTAGATCAGGTAGGCCAGGTCGTTCGCGTCCGGCAGCGGCAAGGCCGGCAGGGGGCTGGCATCCTCTACGGTCAGGTCATCGAGCACGAAACGTTGCAGACTGGCCGGCACGCTGTCGGCCAGTTCGGCGCTGACCACGATATGGTCGATGGCGCTGTCGGCGAGCATGTAGGCCCGTCGGTCGGCCGGGTAAGTCGGGTCGATCGGTACATAGGCGCCACCGGCTTTCAGGACCGCGAGCATGGCGACGATTGCCGCGTTGCCGCGGGCGAACAGAATCCCGACGGGGACTCCGGGGCCGATACCGGCCGCGATCAGTCGATGGGCCAGGTGCGTGGCGCAGGCGTCGAGGCGGCTGTAGGTCAGGTCGCCGTCCTTGTCGCTGAGGGCGATGGCGTCCGGCTTTTGATGAACCTGGCGGGCAATCAATTCCACCAGCGTCAGCGGTTCGACGCTCGGCAGATTCGGTTCGCCGTCCACCACCTGCGACTGGAACGATCCGCCAAGGGGCAGGTGGGCCCAGGCCCGTTGGGGCTGGGCCAGAGCCCCCAGCAGCAGTTGCTGCCATTGCTCGGCCAGGCAGGCGGCGGCCTCGGCGCTGAGCACATGGCGGTCATAGACCAGATGTGCCTGCAAGCGGTCGGGGAGCTGGCGTACGTTCAGGCAGACCTTTGCCGGGGCCATCACTGCCCCGGCAAAACGCTCCCGGGCATCGCCGCAGCGCCAGGCGAAGGCGTAACCGGTGCTCAGGTCGCGGGTGTAATAATCCTGCCAGCCCACGGTTTTTTCGACGGTGGCGCCGATCTGCGTGCTCTGCTCCAGCAGCGTCGCCTGGGCGTCCAGCTCGAGGCTTACGGGCAGGCACTGCTCGAACAAGCCCAAGGCATTTTCCAGTTCCGGGCCACGGCTTTCATGGATCAACGTGAGCGGGACATGTTGTTGGCCCGCCAGACGGCCCAGGACCACGGCCCAGGCCGTCAACGTCAGGTTCGCCGTCAACGCCGGATGCGCGGCAAGACCGGCCGGCAGGGTCAGGTCGTAGCGCTCAGGTGAAAAACCGCCGCTGCTCGCCGACTCGAGTGGCAGTTGCAAGGTGGCCTGTTCGGCGTCGTTCGATGGCTTCCAGAAGCTCACCCCAGGATGATCCGGCTCGTCCTCGACCAGGCTCCAGCGCCATTCGGCATAATCGGCGTACTGCAAGGTGTCGGCCTGCGGCGTGCTGCTGTCCTGCAACAACGCACCGGCCAGCCACTTCAGACTGGCCAGATCGAAGTGGCTGCTCGCAGCCGCCAGGTCCAGCACGCTTTGCTCGCCGGGCAGACGCACCAGGGTGACGAACAAGGGCGTCGTCCAGTCGCGGGCCTGGACGGCCAGTTGTTTCAAGGCGCTGTCCTGGTCGGCAGGGCTGTGTCGTTGCAGATCCAGCAGTTCCACGCTCAGCGAGCCGGTTTCGTCGATGACCTGCACCGGATGGCGCAGGCCCGGCACCGGCATCAGGCGCGTGCGCAGGATTTCATTGCCGGCCACCAGTGCGAGCAGGCGCTCGTTCAGCGCTTCGACATCCAGCGGCAGGGACACCGCCCATTGCAGATGGCAGCTGAGCGCATGCGTGGCAATGCCGTTGATGTGGGGGTATACCGACGCCTGTTGCGGCGAAATACGAAAACCTTGAAGTCCGCTCATGTTCATCTCGACTGAAAAGGGTTTGAATCCGAGGCACCCACACAGCGTCCGGGGCTTGTCGATCGGTCGGTCAAGCCGCCTGGAAGCGGTGGATTTCCCCTTGAATGTCAGACGGCGACGTCGCTCGACAGCAGGGCTTCAGCCATGCCGGTCATGATTGCGCGCTTGCCGGTAAAGGGTTCACGACCGTGGACGGCGAGCATGTTGTCGATGAACAACACGTCGCCCTGTTGCCAGCTGAACCGCACCAGCGAGTCGAGGTAGGCCGCGCGCAGGGACTCCAGCACATGCGGCTCGATCGGTTCGCCGTCGCCATAAAAGGTGTTGGTCGGCAGGTCGAGGTCATTGAAGTTGCTCTGCAGCGAATCGCGGATCGCCGGGGGCAGGGTGCTGATGTGGAAAAAGGTCGCGTGGTTGAACCAGACTTCCTCGCCGGTGCGTGGGTGACGCACCACGGCCGGACCGCGCTGGCGGGTGCGCAGGCGATTGTTTTCCTTCCATTCCACTTCGATGCCGACGCTGGCGCAGTAGGCCTGCACCTCGTTGCGGTCTTCGGACTGGAACACGGTTTGCCACGGCAAGCCAAAACCGTCGCCATAGTTGCGCACGTACAGCACGCCCTTTTCCCGGAACCGCGCTTCGATCTCAGGACTGATCCGGGCCTTCACGGCACGGGTGGAGCCGATCGGGGTTTCCCCGCCAGTCTCGGAAGGCTGCTGGCAGTAGAAGAACAGGCGCAGCGGAAAGCGTGGCGAGTAAGAATGTTCGTTGTGAGGAAAGATCATCTGGTCGGCCGGGTAGTCGGTCGAGGTGTAGATGTTGCCGCCAACCCGGGTACGGGGTGAAGCGCGGAACATGTATTCCAGTGCGCCAGGGGAGAGGGCGGCGATCACCTGGTCGAACTGTTCGACGGAGGAGACGTCGAAGCCGCGAAACAGCAGCGCACCATACTGCAGCAGTTTCTTTTCCAGCGACTCGCGTTCACGCGTGGCCCAGGCAGCCAGGTCCACACCGGTGACCGCCGGTTCGATCACCAGGGGCAGGGCATGCTCCGGACTGAGCAGGCGCTCACTGACCAATTGTTGTTCAGAGACGTTCATGGCTTTACGACGCACGGCGCCCAGGGCGCGTGGCGATGAGGGCAGGGTAGACATAACGGCATCCGACTCGGTTAAAGGGACAATGAGCGACGTTTGGCTTGCATCATCTGGCTGCGACCGGCCAGCGCCTGGGACTGTTGTCGTTCACGCTGAAAGGTCTGGTCCCAGCCATCGATACGCTCGGCCAACGCCGGCAATGGCTCATCCAGCAGGGTGCGGACCTGCTCCAGCAGGCACAGCCACAGGTGTTGCAGTCGCGCGGCGCGGTCCTGATCGAAGTATTCGCCGCGGTACTTGAGCGTCGCATCGAGGCCTTCGGCGCCGTGCACCAGGTCGAGCACGAGATGGAAGTCCCCCGGTGCCTGGGCGACGGCCAGCGCCGACAGCTGCGCGCCGGCGATTTCGGTCGGGGCCACGCGTGACGGTTGGTAGTTGAGTTTCACCTGGAACAACGGCGAATGACCGGGGCGGCGTTGCGGCGAGAGGGCCGAGACCACCAGGTCGAATGGCAGGCCCTGGTGGGCATAGGCCAGTCGTGCATGATCGCGGACACCTTGGAGGAAACCGGCCAGGGTCGCTTCTCCGCGCAGGTCGCAGCGCAGGGTCAACTGGTTGACGAAAAAGCCGATGACATCAGCGTGCTGCGCCAGCGGTCGGCCGCTGACGTCGGTGCCCAGCAAAAACTGCTGCTGGCCGCCCAGTTGCCGCAGGACCAGTTGGTAACTGGCCAACAACAACATGAACAGGGTCATGCCGTGCTCACGAGCCACTACCGCCAGTTGGTCGCAGGTGGCCTGGGGCACGTTGAAACTTACGCTGTGCTCGCCTTGGGTCTTGCCACTGCCGCCCAGGTCCAGGGACTGCGGCATGTCGGCCAGGTGATCGCGCCAGAACGCCTGCTCCGTGGCGATCCGCTGTTCGCTCCAGTGCAAGGCTTCCCATTGCGCGAAGTCCAGGTATTGCACCGGCGGCGTGGTGTCTGCCGATCCGGCCAGTTCCGTCAGCAGCACTTGCGCCGAACGTCCGTCGAACGCGATGTGGTGCAGGGTCAGCAGCAGGTCATGTCGCTGGTCATCGTGACTGAGCAACTGCGCACGCAATACTGGCCCGGCATCCAGAGCCACCGGGGTGGCGTGTTCATGGGCCAGGCAGTCGCGCAAGGCCTGCTGTTGCTGTGTCTCGCTCAGGCTGCGCAAGTCATGATGCACCAACGGTACCGCCGAGGCCGGAAGCACCCGTTGCCGGGGGCCCTCGACGCTGTCACGGTACACCGTGCGCAGCACGCCATGGCGCTGGACGAGCGTGTTCAGTCGCGAGGCCAGTGTCTCGATGTCCAAAGGACCTTGCAGATGCAGATGCAGCACCAGGTTGTGCTGGGTGTCGTTCGGGTTCAGTTGGCGCAGGAACCACAGGCGGCTCTGGGCGAACGACTGGCGTCCCTCCTGAGTGTCACCGTGCTGCATGGCGCTGACGGACGTCGGTGCCGCTGCGCTGAGGAACGCCTGCAAGTCCAGCGCCAACTGTCCAAGGGTTCGTTCACCGAACAGATCCCGGGTGTCGAGGCTCCAGCCCAGGTCCTTGTACAGGCGAGCGGCGAAGTCGGCCACGCCGATGGAATCCAGGCCCTGGCCAACCAGGCTGAGTTCGAGGTCCGCCGGGCAGTAGGGATTGACCTCGCGCAGCGTCTGCGCCAGCCACTGACGGCACGCGTCCGGCGCGAGCCGAGACGCTTCGGTCACCAGGCGCTTGAGGTCCTCCAGATTGACGGTCTCGCCAGGGGAGGCGAGGGTGCCGCCGCTCTGGGCAATGATGCTCAACGTGCCCGCAGTCAGTTGTTTGCGCGCACCCTGACGGGCAATCTTGCCGCTGGTGGTCATGGGGATGGTACCGGCTTCCACCAGCACGATCTGGTCGATCCCACAGTCGGCGGCTTCCCGCACGGCATTCTGCATCGAGGCGAACAGAGCCGGATGGCGCGCCGGGTCGACGAACTTGCGATGGGGTTCGGCAACGATCACCAGCTTCTCGCGGCCCAGTGCCGGGTCCATTTCCGAGAAAGCGGCGATGCGTCCGGTGCGGATGCCCGGCTCGGCATCGGTGATGGCGAATTCGATATCGTGGGGATAGAGATTGCGCCCGTTGAGAATCAGCAGGTCCTTGAGCCGTCCGCAGATCACCACCTGGCCTTCGTGCATGAAGCCCAGGTCGCCGGAGCGCAGGTAGTTTTCCGACGAGCCGACAATGCGTGCCTCAAAGGCTTCGCGAGTGGCCTGGGGATTGTTCCAATAGGATTCGGCGTTGCTCGGGCCCCTGAGCCAGACTTCGCCGATGCGATCGGCGGCGCAGCGCTCGAAGGTCTGCGGGTCGACGATGGCGATGCTGTGCAAGGCCTGGGGGAAGCCGCAGGCGACGAACTCCACGGCGGGGGCATCGGCGGCGGCCAATGCGACGCGGCCGGTTTCGAGCACGGCCTTGTCCAGCCGCAGGACCACCGGCAGTGCATCGGCCGGCGTGGCGCTGACGCACAGGGTGGCTTCGGCCTGACCATAACCGGGGCTGATGGCCAAAGGGTTCAGACCGCAGGCGGCAAAGCGTTCAGCGAAGGCTTCGAGGGTGCCGGGGTGGATCGGTTCGGCGCCGTTGATGGCGTGTTTCCAGGCGCTCAGGTCCAACTGGGCGATCAGGCTGTCGCTGACCACCCGGTTGCACAGCGCGTAGGCGAAGTTCGGGGCGAAACTGGCGGTGGCGCGGTAGCGGCTCAGCGCCTGCAACCAGGTGGAAGGCGCGTTGACGAAGGTCTGGGACGCCATCAGGTAGCACGGCATGCCACTATAGAGCGGCGCGAGCATCCCGCCGATCAAGCCCATGTCGTGGTACAGCGGCAGCCAGTTGACCATGGCGCCGTGCTCATCGAAGCCATAGGCCTGGCGCATCAGTTCGACGTTGGCGATGAGGTTGCGCTGGCGCACCTCGACGCCCTTGGGCGAGCCGGTGGAGCCAGAGGTGTATTGCAGGAAGGCTACGGTCGAGCCGTCGATGGCCGGGCGTTGCCATTGGCTGGCCGCCGGTGTGCCCAACTGCTGGACGGTCAGCACATCGACCCGGCCCTGCACCAGCTCCTGCAAACCTTCGCAATAGTCGGCTGGTGCGAGGATCAAGGCCGGTTCGGCATCCACCACCACATTGCGTACGCGGTCGAGGTGACGTGGCTTGCGCGACGGCGGCGGAAACAGCGGTACGGCAATCAGCCCGGCATATAGACAGGCGCAGAACGCCCGGGCGTAGTCGAGACTGCTGGGCAACATCAACAGCACACGGTCACCCGGCGCGTAGCGCGATTGCAGCGCGGCGGCCAGGGACTGGGCTTGCTCATCCAGCTGGGAAAAGGTCAGGGTTTCGCCGATCTCTACACCGTCCGGCAAAAAGTGCAGGGCAGCACGCTGGGGAAAGTGCCGAGCGTTGGCTTGCAGCACGTCGATCCAATGTTCGAATGAAAACATGTGTCAGTTCACGCCATGGCCACGATGACCTTGCGGTCACCGGTGAAAGGATTGCGACCGTGTGCCACCAGTCGGTTGTCGAGCATCAGGATGTCGCCGGGTTGCCAGGGGAAACTGATGGCGGTCTGGCGATAGACCTCGCGTACGGTGTCGAGCATGTCGTCGGCAATGGCCGAGCCGTCGCCGAAATAGACATGGCGGGGCAGGTATTCTTCACCCACCGCCGCCAGCAGGCTGGCCCGTACACTCGGCTCGATGGCCGAAACATGGAACAGGTGCGCCTGGTTGAACCAGACCCATTCACCGGTATCGGGGTGCTGTTGCACGGCGGCGCAACGCTGGCGGGTGCGCAGATCGCCATCGGCTTTCCATTCCCACTCGATGTCGTTGTCCCGGCAGTAACGTTCCACCTGTGCGCGATCTTCGGTGTTGAAGACCTTCTGCCAGGGCAGATCCAGGGCACCGCTGTAATTGCGCACATAGAGCAGCTCGCGGCTGGCGAACAGTTCACGGATCTCGGCAGGCATGCGCTGGTAGATCAGGCGGCTGTCGGCAATCGGTGTCTCGCCGCCGGTGTCGCTGGCTTTCATGCAGTGGAACCAGATGCGCGAAGGCCAGGGCCGGGTATAGGCCTGCTCGTTGTGCAAGGGGATGAACTGATGGGCCGGGTACTCGGTGGAGCTGTAGACCCCGGCGAAGACTTTGCTGCGTGGCGTGGAACCGAATTCATAGCTGGCCAGCGGCGCGCCAAAGCTGGCGGCGAAGCGCTTGAAGTCGATGGGCGTTGCGACGGTGAAACCGCGGAACAGGACACCGCCCACCGTAGCCAGGGTGTGGGGCACGCTGTCGCGAATCGAGGCATCCAGTTCGTGGATCGACTGCCCGGCAGTCGCTTGCACCACCACGGGGAGCATCCCCGCGTTTCCTTCCGTGGATGCGATCAGGTGTTCGAATGAGGTCATCCTTGTGCTTCCTTTATAGCTTTTTCGACCCATCGCAGACCATGAAAGCAAGGCAGCGGTCTGTGCTGCATGACGGGGCGCTGAATGTATTCAAATCAATACAAGACGGCATAGTAGGTACAAATGAGATAGATTATCAATACTATTTATTTAAATTTTTTTTTGGATTAGACTCCGCTCCGCTGGCGCCAAATGGGCATTCGGCCGGCTCAAAAAACCAAGAACATCTGTTGCAGGGGGCGGGGCGTGAATTTCAAAAAGAATACAATTGCGTTGGCTGTGGGGTCGGCCATTGGCCTGGGCAACGGCGCATGGGCGGCTGAAGAAGTCGATACATCCAAGACGCTGGAAATCGCTCCGATCACGGTCACGGGGGAAAAGATCGACCGTACGCTGGAGCAGACTCAGTCCAGTGTCGTGGTCGTCACCGACAAGAACCTGCGCGAACATGCCGACAAGGACCTGGTGGATGTATTTGCCCGCACGCCAGGCGTCTATAGCCAGGCCGGCAATGAGAACTGGGGCATCCGTGGCGTGCCGGTGTCGGGTTTCGACGACCAGGGCCCGGCGGCCCTCAACGGCGCGGTGTCGGTGTATGTCGACGGTGCCGTACAGCCCAATCGCGCACTGACCCTCAGCCCGGTCCCGCTCTGGGACGCCGAACAGGTCGAGGTATTCCTGGGCCCGCAATCCACCACCCAGGGCCGCAACTCCCTGGCGGGTGCGGTGGTTATCCGGACCAAGAACCCTACCTTCGAACCCAGTTTCTCGGCGCAGACCAACGTGGGTAACTACGGTGAGCACGGCGCGGCCGTTGCGGGCGGCGGGGCCATCGTCGATGACAAGATTGCCGGGCGTATCGCCGTGGATTATTCCGACGGTGACGGCTACATCCGCAACACCACGCTCGATAAAGACGCCAACCCGCATCGCACCAGCAACGCTCGCGGTAAATTGCTGATCCTGCCCAATGACGACACTGACGTCTTGCTGACTTATGCCCATAACGAACATCGCCAGGGGGACCGCTCGACGATGCGCGGCGCCGATGGCAAGCCGAGCTATTACGACATCGGGTCCAATACCGAGGCCTTCGACAACCTCAAGCAAGACACCCTCAGCGCCAAGGTGGATTACCGCCTGAACGATGCCTGGTCGCTGACGAGCATGACTGCCAATACCAGTACGGACTACAGCAACCGTCTGGACTTTGACCAGAATGGTGTGGACAACGAGGTCGTTCTGCGTAAGCAGGACGGCAACCTGTTCAGTCAGGAGCTGCGTCTGAATTACGACTCGGACACGGTGAAGAGTTTCGTCGGTGCCTACTATGGCCACAACACCAACAACTTCCACGACCGGTTGTTGTTCGATGACGTGCTGGTTCGCACCGTCAAAGGTGATACCAAGATTGAAAACAAGGCGGTGTTCGGCGAAGTCAACTGGACCTTCGCGCCACGCTGGACGCTGATCACCGGCCTGCGTTACGACCACGAGACGAACGATACCGACATCGAGGCCGATGGCCGCTTCGTTCCCGAGAAAATCAAAAAATCGTTTGATGCCGTGCTGCCGAAACTCGGCATCGACTACGAACTGGCGACGGACCAGTACCTCGGTTTCATGGTGCAGAAAGGCTATCGCGGCGGCGGCGTCAACCTGCGCTCCGGCAGCGGTCACCAGGCCTATGACCCGGAATACACCACCAACTATGAACTGTCCTATCGCGGCTCGTTCTTCGACAAGACCCTGCGTACCCGTGCCAACCTGTACTACACCGACTGGAAAGATCAGCAGGTCAGCGTGCGGCAGAACGGTAGCAACGTCATTGATATCTACAACGCCGGTCGCAGTGAGATCAAGGGTCTGGAAGTCTTCGTCGAAAAAGACATCACCGAACAGCTGACGCTGAACGTCGGTGGTGCCGTTACCGATAGCAAGTACAAGGACTTCGTTGCTGACAATGGCCAGGATCGAAGCGGTGAATCGTTCCTCTATTCGCCCAAGTACAAGGTGTCGGTCGGTGGCGTCTATCGCTTCGACGACCGCTTCACCTTCGGCACCGATGTCACCTACCAGAGCGCCGCGCCTTCGGAATACGAGTTCGATGCCAACGGCAAGGTGACAGGCGAGCGTCGGAGCGACAACTACGTACTGGTGAACTTCAACACCGAATACAAGGTGACCAAGAACGTTGCCGTGTCGGCCTACGTGAAGAACGCTTTCGACAAGGAGTACATCACCAACAACCGCAACGACGACATCATCGACGTCGGCGCGCCGCGCACGCTGGGCATGGCCCTGCGTTACGACATGTAAACCCATGGGCGCGGGGAGGCAATCTCCCCGCGCCCGGTTTGCAGTGTCACGGATGTTTGTCTTCAGGCTGTTCGTTCCCTTCCAAACCCAGCCTCCATGGAGGAAATCATGAGTACTTTTTCGAATGCCACGACGGGTGGCGCGCAACAGCTACGCCTGTTGCACACCGGTCTGTCGAACCCTTACTGCCTCGATCCGACCCCCTTGCTGGAGCGTCAGCAACAGCAGGAATCCAATGCCCGCAGTTACCCGCGTCGCATTCCCCTGGTGCTCGAAAGGGCTCACGGCATCTATGTGCAGGACAGCCGGGGGCAAGTGTTCGTCGATTGCCTGGCCGGTGCCGGGACGCTGGCGCTGGGGCACAACCATCCGGTCATCGTCCAGGCCATCACCCAGGTCATGGCCGCCGGTGTGCCAATGCACACCCTGGACCTGATGACGCCGGTCAAGGACGCATTCGTCCAGGAAATTTTCGGGTGCCTGCCGGCCGAGTTCGCTCGCCACGCACGCATCCAGTTCTGCGGCCCCAGCGGGGCCGATGCGGTCGAGGCCGCTCTCAAGCTGACCCGCACCGCGACAGGACGCCACTCGGTCCTGGCGTTCGAAGGCGCGTACCACGGGATGACCCTGGGCACGCTGGCCATCAGCGGTAACCTGTCGCCGAAAAACGCATTGGGCGCCTTGATGGCGGGGGTACAGCGCCTGCCATACCCTCACGATTACCGCTGCCCATTCGGCGTCGCGGGCGATCAGGGCATCACGCTGAATGTGCGTTACCTCGAACATCTGCTCAACGACCCGGAAAGCGGCGTGACCGCGCCGGCGGCGATGATCCTCGAACCGATCCAGGGGGAGGGCGGCGTGATCGCTGCGCCTGACCGTTGGCTGCAGGAGCTTCGCCGATTGACCCAGGCCCACGGCATCCCGCTGATCGTCGACGAGATCCAGTGCGGCATCGCCCGCAGCGGACGCATGTTCGGCTTCGAGCAGTCGGGCATCACGCCGGATGTGATCACCTTGTCCAAGGCCATCGGCGGCGGGCTGCCGCTGTCGGTCGTGGTCTACAACGACTCGCTGGATGTCTGGCAGCCGGGCGCTCACGCCGGGACGTTCCGAGGCAACCAACTGGCGATGGCGGCGGGTACCGCGACCTTGCGCTTCATTCGCGATGAGGGCCTGGTCAAGCACGCCGAATCGGTGGGTGCGCATCTACGCAAACACCTGTTGGCCCTGCAAAGCGAGTTCGCCTGGATCGGCGATGTGCGTGGTCGTGGCCTGATGCTCGGCATGGAGGTCGTCGACCCCCACGGTACTCCGGACGTGCAGGGCCATCCGCCGGTGGACACTGCCAGGGCCAAGGCCTTCCAGCAGGCCTGCCTGCAACATGGGCTGATTCTCGAACTGGGAGGTCGCCATGGCGCGACCGTACGCTTCCTGCCGCCGTTGATCATCACCGAGCAGGAGATTGATTTCGTCGCGCAAATCCTGTTCCGTGCTGCCAGCACGATCAATGAGCGTCCCGCTCGCTGATCGAACATTGCACAGGGCCTGCCAGGTGTCCGGCAGGCCCTTTTTCATGGACAGGGAGCGACGATGCCCAGGGTTCTTGCCTCGAATAAAAACGCCTGGCTGATGCTGGCAGTGCTGGGGATAGGCGGTTGCGGCGAGCCAAAGCCCGCCTCCACCGCAGGTGATGTGCCGGTGCCACAGGTCAAGACATTGACCGTGCAGCCGCAGGCGTTGGCCATGACCACGGAGCTGCCCGGCCGCATCGAGCCGGTACGCATTGCCGAAGTACGCGCCCGCGTTGCCGGCGTGGTGTTGACCCGGCACTTCCAGGAGGGGGCCGACGTCAAGGCAGGGCAGTTGCTGTTCAGCATCGACCCGGCTCCGTTCAAGGCTGCGCTGATGCGGGCCGAGGGCGCGTTGGCCAGGGCCGAGGCTGATGTGTATCGAGCCAAGGCCCAGGCAAGGCGCTTCAAGGAACTGGTGGCGATCAATGCCATCAGCCCCCAGGCGTTCGATGACGCGGTCTCGGACCTCAAGAGTGCCGAGGCCAACCGCCTGACCGCCCAGGCCGACCTGGACAGCGCCAGGCTCAGCCTGGGCTATTGCCAGGTGCGGGCTCCGATCAGTGGCCGTATCGGTCGGGCCCTGGTCAGTGAGGGATCGCTGGTCGGACAGGACGAGGCCACGCAGATGGCTCGAATCCAGCAACTGGACCCGATCTATGCCGACTTCACCCAATCCGCCGACAAAGTCGTGGCGCTGCAGCAAGCCCTGGCCGACGGACGCCTGACCCAGGATGGCAGTGGCTCGGCGCAGGTGACGGTACAGGTGGGTGATCCGCCCCGGTTGCGCCAAGGCAAGTTGGTCTTTTCCGATATCTCCGTCGATCGCAGCACGGGCCAAGTCACCCTGCGCGGCGAATTTCCCAACCCGGACAACCTGTTGTTGCCTGGCATGTATGTGCGCGTCAAGGCCCCGGCCGGGGTCGATCCGCAGGCGCTGTTCGTTCCGCAACAGGCGGTTCAACGCGGGGCCGACGGCCAGGCTCGATTGAAGCTGGTGGACGGCGGCGGGGTGGTGCGCGAACGGGTGGTCAGCACCGGTGTGATGCAGGGTTCCAATTGGCAGATCACCCAGGGGTTGTCGGCGGGCGAGCAGGTCATGATCGAGCGGGTCGACAAGCTCGACGCCGGGACGCGGGTCAGCCCCCTCACTCTGGCCGAGCAACAGGCTCGGCACTGACGGTCAAGGGAAAACAACCGTGCCGGAATTTTTCATCAAGCGTCCGAATTTCGCCTGGGTCATCGCCCTGTTCGTCATGCTGGCAGGCCTGCTGACCCTGCGTACCCTGCCGGTCAACCAGTACCCGGACGTGGCGCCACCGCAAATCAGCGTCAGCGCCAATTACCCAGGGGCCTCCGCGCAAATCGTGGGGCAGAACGTCACCAGCCTGATCGAGGAAGAACTCAACGGCCTGAAGGGCTTGATCTACTACGAGTCCACCAGCGCCAATGGCGGGGCCGATATCACCGTTACCTTCACGCCAGGGACCGACCCCGACATGGCGCAGGTCGATGTGCAGAATCGCCTGCAGCGAGTGATCGGGCGATTGCCTCAAGCCGTCATCGAGCAAGGCCTGAAGGTGGAGCAGGCGCGCTCCAATTTCCTCTTGGTGTATGCCCTGTCCTATATCGACGCACAGGAGGACTCCGTCGTGCTGGCGGACTATGCCGCCCGCGCCATCAACAATGAAATTCGTCGCGTCCCCGGGGTCGGGCGGGTGCAGATGTACACCTCCGAACGGGCCATGCGGATCTGGGTCGATCCGGCCCGGCTCGTGGCGTACAACCTGTCGATGGCCGACGTTGGCAAGGCCATCGCCGCGCAGAATGTGCAGGTGCCTGCCGGCAGCACGGGAGAGCGCCCAGGGCCCGCCGAGCAGCACATCACCGCGACCGTGATGGTGCAGGGGCAGCTCGAATCGGTCGAGGCGTTTGGCAACATCGTGCTGCGAGCCAACGATGACGGCTCCAGCGTGCGGATCCATGATGTGGCGCGGGTCGAGCTGGGACGCAAGGACTATCGTTTCGATGCCCGCCTGAACGGCAAACCGGCCGCGGCCATGTCGGTACAACTGGCGCCCGGTGCCAACGCGTTGCAGGCAGCGGAGGCGATCAAGGCGCGGCTCGGGCAACTGTCGGGTACGCTGCCGGCGAACATGGCCTTGAGCGTGCCTTACGACACCTCGTACTTCGTCGATGTGGCGATCGAGCAGGTCCTCTACACCCTGGCCGAAGCCATGGTCCTGGTGTTCCTGGTCATGCTCTTGTTCCTGCAGAACCTGCGTTACACGCTGATTCCCGCTGTGACCGTGCCGTTCTGTCTGTTGGGGACGATTGCACTCATGGCCCCGTTGGGGTTCTCCATCAACATGATGACCCTGTTCGGCATGGTCCTGGCCATTGGCATCCTCGTGGATGACGCTATCGTCGTGGTGGAAAACGTCGAGCGGCTGATCGCCCAGGAGGGCCTGTCGCCCAGGGACGCGACCCGCAAGGCCATGCAACAGATCAGTGGGGCCATTGTCGGCATTACGCTGGTGTTGTCGGCGGTGTTCGTGCCGCTGGCGTTCATGGGCGGCTCGGTGGGCGTGATCTACCAGCAGTTCGCCATGACCTTGTCGATTTCCATTCTGTTCTCCGGTTTCCTCGCCCTGAGCCTGACGCCGGCCCTGTGCGCGACCCTGCTCAAGCCTCGTGACTCGAACCCTCGGACCCTCGCTCACCGTTGGGCGCTGGCCTTCAACCGGCGTTTCGATGCCCTGGCCGGGCGCTTCGAGCGGCTGGGGGCGAGCTGGGTCCGGCGTACCGGTCGCAGCATGGCGGTGTACCTGGTGTTGCTGCTGGTACTGGCCCTGGCGTATGTCCGGCTGCCGTCTTCGTTTCTGCCGGCGGAGGACCAGGGCTACATCGTCACCGATATCCAGTTGCCGCCCGCGGCCTCGGCCTCGCGTACGGACGTGACGGTGCGGGCGTGGGAGGACTATGCCCTGGCGCAACCCGCCACCGACCACGTACTGGCGATCATGGGCTTCAGCTTCTCCGGAGAGGGCGCCAACGCGGCATTGTCATACGTCACCCTCAAGGATTGGTCGCTGCGTGGCAGCGGGCAGGCCAGTGACGAGGTGGCCGAGCGGGCGAACGAGGCCTTCGAGAACATCCCGGATGGCACGTTATACAGCGTGGTGCCGCCGCCAGTGGATGGCCTGGGCACGTCCAGCGGTTTCGACCTGCGCCTGCTGGATCTGGCGGGCAGGGGGCGCGAGGCGCTGCTCAAGGCCCGGGATCAGTTGATCGAGGGCGCCAAGGCGGCACCGCAGATCGGGCATCTGTCGGAAGATGGCCTGGCCGATGCGCCGCAGATCAATGTCAGCATCGACCGTGAAAAAGCCGAGGCGCTGGGGGTGAGTTTCGACGTGATCAGTTCGGCGCTGGCCGCCGCCCTGGGCTCGGAACAGATCAACGAGTTCGCCAACCAGGGGCGGATGCAGCGGGTGATCATCCAGGCGGATGGCAGCAGTCGACAAACTCCGGATGCGCTGCTGCGCCTGCAAGTGCCCAACCGGCAGGGACGTCTGGTGCCGCTGGATGCGTTCAGTCGTTTTGAGTGGCAGGTCGGGCCCTTGCAGATCGCACGCTACAACGGCTCGGCGTCGTTGCGTTTTTCCGGAGAGGCGGCATCGGGCTATAGCACCGGCCAGGCGATGGCGGCGTTGCAGAGCATCGCTCGCCAGTTGCCCTCGGGGTTCAGCCTGGAATGGGCGGGACTTTCCTTGCAGGAACAACAAGCCAGCGACCAGGTCCCCTGGCTGGTGGGCTTGTCCTTGACCATGGTCCTGCTGGTGCTGGTCGCGCTGTATGAAAGCTGGACGATTCCCTTTGCGGTGTTGCTGGTGGTGCCACTGGGCATGCTCGGTTCGGTACTGGCGGTGACGGTGATGGGCATGCCCGATGACGTCTACTTCAAGGTCGGGCTGATCACCATCATCGGTCTTTGCGCAAAGAACGCCATCCTCATCGTCGAGTTCGCCAAGTCTCTCCACGACCGAGGGGCCAGCCTGGCTCAAGCCGCGGCCCAGGCGACGCGCCTGCGTTTGCGACCGATTGTCATGACTTCCCTGGCCTTTATTCTGGGCGTATTGCCCCTGGCATTGGCCAGTGGAGCCGGGGCGGCCAGCCAGCGCGCCATTGGCGTTGGCGTCGTTGGCGGCATGCTGGCGGCGACGGTGTTGGGAATGGTGTATGTGCCGGTGTTTTTTGTCTGGGTACTGTCCATGGCCCGGCGTCTGCATAGTCGGGGTGTGGTCAGCGCGTCAGTGCCCGAGGAAGCGGGGCGGTAGACGATTGGAGGATGAGCCCGCGGCGTGAAGGTCCGCAGCGACCGTTGCGCGTTAGCCGTTCTCATCCAGTCAGGTAATTGAAAAGGATTTCCCATGAATGACCCTTCGGCCTTGTTGCCGTGCGTTACATCGCTGCACCGACAGTTTGAAATCGTCCGGCAGCCTCTCGCGCATGAGCGCAACACGAATCGGCGTATTCGTGAACTGCTGCGTTTCTATGGGTTGCGCACCAGCCTGATCCGTTTGAAGGTGATCGAGGCCCTGTTGATCGCCGCCGAAGCGAACCAGGCCATGGGGGCGCGAGAGCTGCATGCCTCCCTGGGCGAGCGTGCTGCACAGCTGTCATTGATCAGCATAAGGGAAGTGCTGAGACGGTTATGCGAGGAAGATGTGATCTACCGGTGGGACAAGCGCTACCGCTTTACCACCGATGCCCGGGGGATATTGCAGTTGGGCATCGACGGGGACATCGGCTGAGCCCATACGGAGCGCAGAAATGCAGAGCCCGCGCTCCCTGTAACGGGGCGCGGGCTCTTGAGTGGCCGGGCGTGGGATCAGAAGCGCATGCCCTGGAACGGGTTCCAGCCTTGCTCGCCTTTCACTTCCTTGAGGTAGTAGGCGTAGTTGGTCATCATCGCGTAGGTCATGGAAAACGCGACGCTCAGGCCGGTGTTCAGAGGCCTTGGAACCTCCATGCCCATGATCGCGAAAATGACACTCAGGGCGATATTGATCGCGATGATCAGGCCGATCATGGCCAGGTTCTTCTTCCACAGGCCCAGGACGAACAGATAGATGGGGCCGAAGAAGAAGGCGATGATGTTGGCGTTGATGAGGATCTTCTTCTTGAAGTCAGGCAGCTTCTTCATGGCTTCCTTGTAGCGCGGATCGCTGGGCGCTCCGTAGGTTTCAAAGAAGTTGAAACGCTCCTGCCATTTGGCGCTGTATTTGCCGATATCTTGCAATTGCTCGCTGCTGCTCATTCTGTCGCTCCTTTGGGGTCCATGAGGGGTGAGTCGTTCTTCCGGATTTCCTGCGCTCGCACTGCACGCTTTATAAGCGTTCAGGCGGCAAAATACCGCATCGCCAGCCTTGGCGACTGTCCGATCTGTGACACGTATCACTTTCCTGTAGAGCGCGGCGCATCTCCAACCCGAACGTAGCCATCCCGAACGTAGCCATCCCGAACCTAGCCATTCGAACGTAGCCATTGTCTGCCACGGCAATTACGTCTAGTTTGCTGCCCGACCCTTACATAAACCAATGTACAAAAATCAGGAGTCCCAGATGCAACCGATTCGTCTCGGTCTGGTGGGCTATGGCAAGATTGCCCAGGACCAACACGTTCCCGCCATCCAGGCCAACCCGGCGTTCCAGCTGGTGGCCGTCGCTACCCAGGGGAAACCCTGCGCCGGCGTGGAGAACTTCCAGTCCCTGGGCCAGTTGCTCGACAACGGCCCGCAGGTCGACGCCATTGCGTTCTGTACGCCGCCACAGGGTCGATTCGCGTTGGTGCAGCAGGCGTTGGCCGCAGGCAAGCATGTGCTGGTGGAGAAACCGCCGTGCGCCACCCTGGGAGAAGCCATGGAGCTGGTGGACCAGGCCGGCAGACACGGCGTCAGCGCGCTGTTTGCCTGGCATTCGCGCTATGCGCCGGGTATCGGGGCCGCTCGGGACTGGTTGGCCAGCCGGACCGTGCAGAGCGTGCAGATCGACTGGAAGGAAGATGTGCGCAAATGGCACCCCGGTCAGGCGTGGATCTGGCAACCCGGAGGCCTGGGCGTCTTCGATCCGGGGATCAACGCATTGTCCATTGCGACCCATTTGCTGCCCTTGCCGCTGTTTGTCGAGTCGGCCGAGTTGCGTGTCCCCGACAATTGCCAGTCGCCCATTGCCGCCAGCATCCGGATGTCGGACGCTCGCCACCTGGACATCCGCGCCGAATTCGATTTCGACCATGGTCATGATGAACTCTGGAGCATCGAGATTCGCTGCGCCGAAGGCACCCTGCGGCTGGACAATGGGGGAGCGCTGTTGAGCATCGACGGCGTGCGCCAGGCGGTTTCGGAAGAGGGCGAGTACGCGGCGGTTTATCGGCATTTCCAGCAATTGATCGCCGACAAAACCAGCGACCTGGACCTGCAGCCATTGCGATTGGTGGCGGACAGCTTCTTCGTGGGCAGCCGCACGCTGGTTGAACCGTTCTACGACTGAAGATCAGACATGCCGCAAAAGCAGGGCCCGGATTCGAAACCCGGCCCTGTCCGGTTCCATCTGTCGAAGATAATTTGAACGGTTGTCGATTTCGTCCATGGTCATTCGATTATGGGCAGGCGAGCAGAAAGCAACGGCCCGCGCAGATCCCATCAACCGTGAAAACCGATCACCGGAGGTTCCACCATGAAAATCATTCCCTACCTGACTTTCAAGGGTAACTGTAAGGAAGCGTTTGCCCTGTACAAGGAGGTGCTGGGCGGCGAATTGTTTTCCATGTCGTTTGCCGAGGCGCCTGAAGAGACCGGCATGCCCAAGGATCCGAACCTGATCCTGCACACCTGCCTGACCGTGGGTGCCTTCAGCCTGATGGCCTCCGATTGCCCGCCGGGCCAGCCGTTCCAGAAGCCGCAGGGCGTATCGGTGTCCCTGAACGTCGACAGCGTGGACGAGGCCGAGCGATTGTTCCAGGGCTTGAGCGCGGGCGGCCGGGTGCACATGCCGTTGGCAAAAACCTTTTGGGCGGAACGTTTTGCCATGTTCGAAGACCGATTCGGCGTTGCCTGGATGGTCAACTGCGAGGCGCGCCAATAGAACATAGGCCGCTGTCGGACCAGGGCGGGACATGCCGCCCTGGCGCTGCGGGGATATGGTGCGCGATCAGGCAATGGTCTGCACCGTTCCTCCTTCTGCACGGATCGCCGCACCATTGATGACCGCGGCGCGGTCGCTGGCCAGGAAGGTCACCACGTTGGCGACTTCGGCCGGTTTCGCCAGACGGTAAATCAACGATGAAGGACGATTTTCTGCCATGAACTTCCTTTCGGCCTCAGCGTAGGACAGGTCCGGGTTCACCGACTCGATGAAGCCTTTGAGACTGTCCGTCTCGGTCGGCCCTGGCAGCACGGCATTGACCGTCACGGCGGTGCCCTTGGTCAGCTCCGCCAGGCTACGGGAAATCGACAATTGGGTGGCTTTGCTCGCACTGTAGTGGGCCATGGACGCCATTGGCGTCAGTGCCACTTCACTGGAAATGAAGATGACCCGGCCCTGGCCACGTTCCAGCATGCCCTGCATGTAAGTGCGCGCCAGCCGCACGCCGCTCCAGACATTGGTTTCGAACATGCGTTGCCAGTCTTCGTCGCGAGTGCTGAAGAAATCGCTCAGTTCGTAGGTGCCCAGATTGTTGACCAGAATATCGATCTGCGGGTAGGCCGCGGCGGCCAGTTTTTCACCGCCAGGCTGGCTGAGGTCCGCCACCAGGGGCAGGGCGCGTTCGCCACCAAAGCGCTGATTCAGTTCACTGACCTGCCGGGCGACCGTATCGCCGTTGCGGCCGTTGATAATGACATGGGCGCCATCTTCCAGCAGCTGTGTGGCGATAGCCAGGCCGATGCCTGAAGTCGAAGCACTGACCAGCGCTGTCTTGCCGGTTAACTCAAGGTTCATTCTGTTCTCCTGCGATCGAGTGTCGTTGAGCGAATCGTTTCGCTTGCGAGAAAGTATGGGCAGCCTTGGTTATGTTGATAAGGCCGTGTAATGGAATATGATTGCGGAAATAAATTCATAGATTGGGTGCGCATGGATAACCGAAGCGGCGAAATGCTGGTATTCAGCAAAGTGGTCGAAACCGGCAGCTTTTCTGCAGCCGGCAAGCTGCTGGACCTCACGCCATCGGCAGTGAGCAAACTCATTACGCGGCTCGAAGAACGCCTGGGCGTAGTCCTCTTCGAGCGCTCCACGCGGCAGTTGACCATCAGCAATGAGGGAGGGCGTTTCTACGACAGTTGCATACGCATCCTCAATGACATCGAGGAAGCGGAACAGGACGCGGTGGGGACCGCGGTGAAGCCCGGCGGCTTGTTAAGAATCAATGCCTCCGTCCCCTTCGGCACCCATCAGTTGTTACCGATCATCAGTGACTTCAACCAGCGCTATCCCGACATCACGCTCGATCTGTCGCTGACCGATGCGTTGGTGGACCTCAAGCGCGAACGCATCGACGTCGCGATCCGCATGGGCCCGCTGGACGATGCCAGCTTCCGGGCGCGTAACCTGGGCCACAGTCGCCGTGCCGTGGTCGCTTCGCCGGATTATCTGGCGCGTCACGGCGTGCCACAGGTCCCTGGAGACCTGGTGAACCATCGCTGCTTCAATTTCAATTTCCGGCGCTCGCGGGATGAATGGCCGTTCAGGATGGAAGGCCACACTCACTACCTGGCAGTCCGCGGTGACATCCTGACCAACAATGGCGAAACCATGCGCCAGTTGACGATCAACGGGCTGGGCATCAGCCGCCTGGGCTTGTTTCATATCGCTCATGATCTGGCGGCGGGGCGCCTGGTCGAACTGCTCGGGGACTACAATCCCGGAGACACCGAAGAGATCCACGCGATCTTCAGCAACCAGCGCTACATGCCGCAACGGGTGCGGGTGTTCATTGACTTCATGGTGGAGCGGATCGGGCCCTTCCTGAGTTCTATCGGGCGGATGGGCTGAACGACGAAAGCCGCAGTGTTCGGACTGCGGCTTTGCCAGAGTGATGGGTCATGCCACCTGGTGCATTTCTTCCAGTTCGAAATCCTCGATGCAATGCCCGGCTGTTTCCCGGAATGTCCGTACGGCCTCGCTTTGCATGTGTTGTTGCCAGGCTTGCACGGACGCCCAGCGTTCGAAGAATGTCACCAGGCCGGGCTCATGGTTGGACTCGTGCAGTTCGTAATTGATGCAGCCGGGAGCGCCACGGGTGGCGGCGACCAGTGCCTTCTGGGCGGTAACCATTTGCGCTTTCAGGCCCTGCCGCGCCCGTGCGCGGGCGATGATGATCAATGGTTCAGACATGTGTGGTTTCCTTGTGATCCGATCAACGTTTGCCGGTGGATTTCGGCGGGTATTGGTCAACGTCCTCGGCAGACGGACCGCCGTTGATCCAGTCCACGACCCAACCACTCTCCAGGATGTTGAACGTCTGTGACCCGGCCGGTAGCCAGGCTTCATGTACGACCCCGCCCGGCGCACGGAAGAAACCACCGTTCTCGATGTCATAGCGCACGCCTTCAGACGCAAAGACATGAGTGCCGCCCACCAGTACCACATGGGTTTCTGCGCGGGCATGGGTGTGTGGCTTGATGTGCACCGCCACGGGTGTGCGGAACATCAACGTTGTCAGGCCGGTTTCGGTGTCTGCGTGCAGGATGGCGTATTCAGGGGATCTGTCCCCCAGTTGGGGAATGGTTTTCTGCCATTTGAATTGGCCTGGGTTGATCAACTCCGGTACCGCAGGCGTGGCTGCGGATTGCCCGGCATTCGCCGCCATCGCGCCTTGGGGTATACCTTGCAGCGCAGTCAACAGGATGGCGAGGGACACGGTTTTCTTGAGCAGGGGTGAGTGTTTCATGGGAGCCTCTTGCGTCGATTGAGGGGGCCAGTATCAATCGACATCCTGGGCTGGATAAGCGGCAAGGGCGGCACATGATTGTTGAATTGAATTCAAGGCTGGACAGTCAGCCAGGCAGGCCCGTTTCCACGATCATTCCAGATCCCGCGCCGCATGCCGCTCCGGCACCTGAGTGGCCTCATCCCCCCACGTCCGGTTGACGCGCTGTCCGCGGATGACCGCCGGCCGCTTGGCGATTTCTTCCGCCCAGCGCTGCACATGGGTGTATTCGTGCGCGCTGAGAAATTCGGCAGCCGCATACACGTTGTTGCGTACCAGTTGGCCATACCACGGCCAGACCGCGATATCGGCGATGGTGTAATCGTTGCCAGCCAGGTATCGGCTTTCGGCAAGGCGACGATCCAGGACATCCAGTTGGCGCTTGGCTTCCATGGTGAAGCGATTGATCGGGTACTCGAACTTTTCCGGTGCGTACGCGTAGAAGTGTCCGAAGCCTCCCCCCAGGTAAGGGGCCGAACCCATTTGCCAGAACAGCCAGTTCAGGGTTTCGGTGCGACCGGCCAGGTCGGAGGGCAGGAACGCCGAGAATTTCTCCGCCAGGTACAAAAGGATCGAACCGGACTCGAAGACCCGGATCGACGGTTCGACACTGCGGTCCACCAGGGCCGGGATTTTTGAGTTCGGGTTTATCTGGACGAAGCCGCTGGAGAACTGGTCTCCCTGGTTGATGCGAATGAGCCAGGCATCGTATTCCGCGCCGGTATGCCCGAGTGCCAGCAGTTCCTCGAGCAGGATGGTCACCTTCACGCCGTTGGGGGTGGCCAGGGAATAGAGCTGCAGCGGGTGCTTGCCGACAGGCAGGGTTTTTTCGTGGGTTGGACCTGCGACGGGGCGATTGATGTTGGCGAATTCACCGCCGGAGGGCGCTTCGTGTTTCCAGACTTTCGGGGGCGTGTAGGACGTTTCGTTCATGGGACGTACCTTTTCATTTGCTTGCGGCGTTTGCTCGCGTCGTTTGCTTGCGGCAATCACGGCAGCCGCAAAAGTGAACGGCCCCTGCACGGTCAATGACCGTGCAGGGCCAACGTCACGATTGAATAGGAGTCGGCTGGGAAGGTCTATGCCATAACTATTGCTTGAAGTGATAGTGATCATCAAGCAAAGCAAGTTTTGCTTCGCTGCCGAGCATTGGACAATCGCCACCATCGCATAACGAACCCTCTTTATTTTCAGGAAAGCCCGATGCGCCTTTTATTCATTCCGGTCCTGGCGATGGCCTCTGTACTGCTCGCCGGTTGTGCGTCCGCGCCAAACGACCCGTCCCTGACTTTGGTGACCGACAAGACCCCCGCCGAATACGCCGATTGCGTCGTGCCGAAATTACAGGGCAGTACGCTCAACCCGACCGTCTCGCAGACGCAGCGCAGCTACCGGATCGTCGTGCCAAGTAAAGTCGCGGCGGACAACGTGCTGGAGGCCTACAAGGCCGGAAACGGCGGCAAGGTTTTTGTCTATGAGCGACGGTTGTTGGCTTCGAGCCTCTTGCCGTCGAGTTTTGAGCGTGCCGCGCAGGATTGCATCTGACCGGTCCGAACGTTTTGTCTGTGCTCCTTTGGTTGGCCGCAACCAACCAATTCCCTTTGCCCCGTACCGACCCTGGTCACGGGGCTTTTTTTTATCGACGCGGCGCCAGTCGGTCGATTTCATATAGTTATCCTGTTTAATTTATTTTCGGCTTAGGGCACTTGTTTTCAAAATCTCAATCCCGAACCGCCAGGCTTGTTCCTGACGGCTGCGTTCCACATCTTCTCCCTTCTTTCTCCTGTTTTCGGGCGTTGCGTTGCCTTCTCAACAACAAAAATTAGGAAACCTCAGGGTTTCCTTTGCCGTTTTTTTTGCCATACTCAGCCTGCGAGGCGGCAGGAGGTCGCTGCTTTTCGAATAATTAGTACTGTCTAATAACAATTACCAGGTACCCACACCATGAGCATTCCCGGTCACTCATTCACGACGACTCACGCCGAACAACTCCCTGCAGCACTCGCCCGCATGAAGCAGGCTCACCTGGACGAAGGGCCTGCGAACCTGGAACTGCGCCGTGATCGCCTCGATCGGGCGATTGCCTTGTTGCTGGACAACCGTGAAGCGATCGTCGCTGCGGTGTCCGCGGACTTCGGCCATCGCAGTCGCGAGCAGACGCTGCTGACCGATATCGCCGGGTCGGTGGCGAGTCTCAAGCATTGTCGTGAATACCTGGCCCAATGGATGCAGCCGCAGTCCCATCCGGCCCCGTTTCCCGGGTGCCAGGCCAGGGTCGAGTACCAGCCATTGGGCGTGGTAGGGGTGATCAGTCCGTGGAATTTTCCCATCGTGCTGGCCTTCGGACCGTTGGCGAGTATCTTCGCCGCTGGTAACCGGGCGATGCTCAAGCCTTCAGAGTTGACTCCGCGCACGTCGGCGCTGATCGGCGAGTTGGTGGGGCGTTATTTCCACGAGAACGAATTGAGCACGGTACTGGGCGACGCCGAGGTCGGGGCGCTGTTCAGCGCGCAACCCTTCGATCACCTGATCTTCACCGGCGGCACGGCAGTGGCTCGGCATATCATGCGGGCCGCCTCGCAGAACCTGGTGCCGGTGACCCTGGAACTGGGCGGCAAGTCGCCCGTGCTGGTCTCGCGTAGCGCCGATCTCGCCACAGCGGTTCAGCGGGTGCTGACCGTGAAAACCTTCAACGCCGGCCAGATCTGCCTGGCGCCGGATTATGTGCTGCTGCCGGAAGAATGGCTTCCGGACTTTATCGAAGAGGCGGTGCGCTTTGTCGGCACGTTGTACCCGACGTTGCGGGACAACCCGGACTACACCTCCATCATCAACTCGTGTCATTTCGACCGCCTGCAAGATTACCTCGCCGATGCCCGTGCCAAGGGCGCGCGGCTGATCGAGATCAATCCCGCCCGGGAAGACTTGAGCGATCGCGAGGTCCGCAAGATCGCCCCGACCCTGGTGCTCGAAACCAATGAGCAGATGCAGGTACTGCGTGAAGAAATTTTCGGCCCGTTATTGCCGGTCAAGACCTACCGCGACTTCAACAGCGCCATCGATTACGTCAACGCTCAGCCAAGGCCGCTGGCGGCCTACTACTTCGGCGAGGACGCCGACGAGCGCCAGCAGGTGCTCAAGCGCACGACCTCGGGCGCGGTGGTGATCAATGATGTCATGAGCCATGTGCTGTTCGAGGCGCTGCCATTCGGCGGTGTCGGTCACTCCGGCATGGGGGCCTATCATGGCGTCTATGGCTTTCGCACCTTCAGCCATGCCAAGGCGGTGGTGGTGCAGAGCCCGGCGGGTGAGTCCAACCTGGCGATGCGCGCACCTTACGGCGCGATGATTCACGGTTTGCTGGATCAATTGTTGACGGCTGAATGAGCCGCCGGGAGCCTGACCATGAGCGTATTGAACACTGTCAAGGCCAAGCTGTTGCGCGCCCTGGCCAAGCGCATGAAAGCCAAGTTTACGTACGACGCGGCGCAGTACCCGCTGCGCACGGTGGACGAAATCGACATCCCGACGGCCTGGGGGCCGGCGCGGGCATTGTTCTATTGGCCCGTTACAACTTCCACACGCCCTTTGCCGGTGTACCTGAACCTGCATGGCGGCGGTTTCGTGGCCGGTGTGCCCGAACATGACGACAGCTATTGCCGTCTGCTGGCGCACAACCTCGGGTGCCTGGTGGTCAACCTGGATTATGTCCTGGCGCCCGAACATCCGTTTCCCGCCGGCTTGCGCCAAAGTTTCAGGGTGCTCGAATGGCTGGCCGAACAGGCGATGACCCTGGGAATCGATCCCCAACGCATCGCCGTCGGCGGGCACAGCGCCGGCGGCAACCTGGCCACTGGCGTGGCCAATCTGGCACGGGGGCATCAAGGGCTCAGGGTGGTGCATCAAGTCATCGACTATCCGGTTCTGGATCTGCTTCAGGATCCGACGCTCAAGCGTTCGTCCCTTGATAAGCCGCTACTTGGCTCGGGCCTGGTGCGTTTCTTCAACAGTTGCTACCTGAGTGACCCTGCCCAGGCACGGGACCCGCTGGTATCGCCATTGCTGGCAACAGTCGAGGCATTACGGGGCATGCCGGCCACGACTCTCATCACCGCCGAGTACGATATCCTTCGTGCCGAAGGTGAAGCCTATGGGCACAAACTGCGCGAGGCCGGGGTCTCGGTGAACGCGAAGATGTTCCCGGGCTGTGACCATATGTTCACCCATCTGGGGCCGGATGCTTCGGCGCAGCAGGCCTGGCAAATCATCGAGGATGCCCTGCGCGAGGCTTTCCGTAGCGGGGCGGGGGAGGAGAACGAGAGCGAGAGTGCTTATGCCTGAAACCACCGAGCAGCCCGTCAGGCGCGGTCGCGGCCGTCCGCCGATGCGCAGTCGTCAGGAGCAGATGAACCTGTTGCTGGACGCGGCGGCTGAGGCGGTCGGCGGCGGCAACTTTGCCAATGTCACCATGGACGCGATCGCCCGTACCGCTGGCATCTCGAAAAAAACTGTCTACCTGCTGGTGCAGAGCAAGGAAGCGTTGCTGTCGCAATTGGTCGCCCGGGACTTGTCGACACTTGAGTTGCTATTGGAAAGCGGCATCGACTGTGCACAGGACCTGCTCAGCGAATTGCGCATGTACCTGACGCTGTGGGCGCGCCTGACGCTGTCTCCATTGGCGTTGGGCCTCTATCTGATGGCCGCGCAAGGACGCGAGAGCGCGCCGGGCATTGCCAGGATCTGGTATCAGGAAGGAGCCGAGCGCTGCCTGAGCCTGTTGCGGGGCTGGTTGGGCAAGGCCGCCGGCAAGGGGTTGCTTGTCCAGGAGGATGTCGAGCCGGCGGTCGAGCTGATCGACGCGCTGTTGATCTGCCAGCCGCTCAAGCTCTTCACCCTGGGCGTCCAGCGGTGCTGGTCGGATGAACAGATCGGCCAGCGGGTCGATGTCGTCCTCGAGATGTTCGGGCGCTGCTTTATCCACCCGCAACATCACTCATGACCCTTGTGGGAACGAGCCTGCTCGCGATAGCGGAATCTCAGCCGACATCTTCGTTGACTGAGCCACCGCCATCGCGAGCGGGCTCGCTCCCACAGGAGATGCCTATTGCTATCGGTTATTCACCGCTGTCACGCCGTGACAGCCGATAGGACAGCTGGGCACGGGTCAGGCCCAGGCGACGGGCCGCTTCGGAGACATTGCCTTTGACCTCGAGCAGGCAATGATCGATCAAGGTGTCCTCGACCTCCTGCAACGACAATCGGCTCAGGTCTTTGTCGCCAAACAGCGCCTGGATCGCCTCATGGCTTGTGTCCTTGTGCGCGGGCACCGTACGGGAGGCCGGGGCCTGGTCATGGGGTGACGCCGCCAGTTGCCCCCGATTTCCAATGGAGAACATCGGCTGCGCCAGCCGCTCGCCACTGGTGAACAGGTGTGCCAGGTCGATTGCACCGCCATCCGGCGCGCTGATCACGCCACGCTCCACCAGGTTCTGCAGTTCGCGGATATTGCCTGGGAAGTCGTAGGCCAGCAGCGTATCGGCGGTGCGCGGAGTGAAGCCGCTGATCTGGCGACCATGCAACCGTGTGAAGCGATGCAGGAAGTGCGTCATCAGCAGCGGGATGTCTTCCTTGCGCTCGCGCAACGGTGGCAAGTGGATCGGGAACACGTTCAGGCGGAAGAACAGGTCTTCGCGAAACTCCCCCCGTTGCGCGGCGGCACGCAGGTCGACGTTGGTGGCGGCCACCACCCGTACGTCGACTTTGAGGGTCCGGCTGCCGCCCACCCGTTCGACTTCGCCTTCCTGCAGCACGCGCAGCAGCTTGCCTTGGGCCACCAGGCTGAGCGTGCCGATCTCATCGAGAAACAGGGTGCCACCGTTGGCGCGCTCGAAACGTCCGGCGCGTGACTGGGTTGCGCCGGTAAAAGCGCCGCGTTCGACGCCAAACAGTTCCGACTCCATCAGGTTCTCCGGGATGGCGGCGCAGTTGATGGCGACGAAGGGGGCGTCATGGCGCGGACTGATGCGGTGCAGCATCCGCGCAAACATTTCCTTGCCGACCCCGGACTCACCGGTGAACAGCACTGTCGCCTGGGTCGGAGCCACCCGACGCAGCATGTGGCACGCTGCGTTGAAGGCCGAAGAAATACCCACCATGTCGCTGTCCTGGGTGGGCTGGTGAGCGGCTTGCAGCTCGGCCGGCAGTGCACCTTTGTCGCCACGGCCGAGGGAGGTCGGGCTACGTCCGCTGGTGCTGACAAAAGGTTCGGCGTTGAGGTCCGCGAGATCGCCTTCGGCATCGTCCCATTCTTCGGCGGGCTTGCCGATCAGCCGGCAGATATTCGACCCGGTGGACCGGCATTCGACCTCGCGATAGAGGATCAGCCGGCCGACCATCGCCGAGGTGTATCCGGTGGCATAGCCGGTCTGCATCCAGCAGGCCGGTTCGGTGCCGATGCCGAACTGGGCGATGTGTTCGTCGTCTTCGCTGGAATGGTGCCAGAGGAATTCGCCGTAATAGGTGCCCAGGTTCATATCGAATTCGAAGTGCACCGGCTCGACCTTCACCGCGCCTTCGATGGCATGGATGATCGGGCCGGCGGCGAACAGCGCGAGAAAGTCGGCCTCGGGGAAACGCTCCTTGATCAGTGCCGCGTCCCGAGCGCCGCAATGATAACCGGTGCGCAGCATGATCCCTCGGGCCCGCGACAACCCCATGCTTTCAATCAACTCACGCCGTAATGCACCGATTCCGCTGCTGTGCATCAGCAACATGCGGGCGCCGTTCAACCAGATGCGACCGTCGCCGGGGCTGAACATCAGGCATTCGGTCAGGTCCTGCAGCGTGGGAGAGGCGCCTGGCGGCAATTGCTCACTGGCGCCGCGGGCGGGTTTCTTTTTGGCTTCGCCGGAAAGCTCCGCCAGGGAAATCAGCTTGTCTGCCATGCGAAACCCTTAATGCGAGTAATCATATTGCGCATAGTGCAGCATGAATTTGCTGAAATCATCACTTTTTTCTCCTGCGGCAGCGCGCCGTGTGAAAGCGTGAATGCTCAATAATCCCTGTATACCCCGTGCTTGAGCGGTCCGGTTGTCCTTACCGTGAGATGGCATATCGCTTGCTACAACTAGTTACCGATATTAACTATTCGGCAATAACAATATGGCTTGGCGACCGTTGTGCGGGTTGCACAAGCATCAACCGGGAAGACCCGTATGAAGCTGACTAACAAGAAGATCGTCGTGACCGGGGTTTCCTCGGGTATCGGCGCCGAGACGGCCAGGGCCCTGCGTGCCCGTGGCGCCCTCGTCATCGGCATGGACCGCAACGAGCCGAACCTGAGCCTGGATGGATTTGTCCTGGCCGATCTCAGCCATCCCGACGCAATCGACGACGCCGTGCGCCAGTTGCCGGAACGTATCGATGGGCTATGCAACATCGCCGGGGTGCCCGGCACGGCCGATCCGCAACGGGTTGCCTACGTCAATTACCTGGGTCTGCGCCATCTCTGCACGGCGGTGCTGCCGCGCATCGCCGAGGGGGGCAGTATCGTCAATGTGGCGTCGATCCTCGGCGCCCAGTGGCCGCAACGCCTGGATCTGCACAAGGAACTGGCGCGTATCGAGGGTTTCTTCCAGGGGCAGGCATGGCTGGCCCAGCATCCGGTGCCCAAGGAGAGCTGCTACCAGTATTTCAAGGAAGCCTTGATCGTCTGGACCTACCTGCAGGCCCAACCCTGGTTCATGGAACATTCGGTGCGCATGAACAGCGTGGCGCCGGGACCGGTGTTCACGCCCATCCTCGGCGATTTCGTCAGCATGCTCGGTCAATCGCGCGTCGAGGCCGACGCCCACCGCATGAAACGCCCGGCCTACGCCGATGAGGTGGCCGTCGCCATTGCCTTCCTGTGCGCGGACGAATCGCGCTGGATCAATGGCATCAACCTGCCCGTCGATGGGGGACTGGCCTCCACCTACATCTGAACGAGGGTTCACCAACTGCGCATTTGCGTGCGGCTCATTGCCGGTTCTTCCAAAAAACATGTTTCCAGACAACAAGAACAATGAGGAACACCATGCACAACTCTCGATGCTATCCGGGCTTCAAGCGTTCGGCCCTGGCTCTCTCGGCTTGCCTCGCTGGCCTGGCTTCCCAAGCCCAGGCCGCTCAGATCGACCTGGGCGACAGTGACTGGCGCCTGCGCTGGGACAACACCCTCAAGTACAGCCAGGCCTGGCGGTTGAAAGGGGCCGATGACCGTCTGACCAACGCGCCGACGGCGAGCGGCCTGTACCCCTCGATCCAGAGCCAGGGCGACAAGAATTTCAGTCGCGGGCTGGTTTCCAACCGGCTGGACCTGTTCAGTGAGATGGACCTGAGCAAGGAAAACTACGGCCTGCGTCTCAGCGGTGCAGCGTGGTATGACAATGTCTATAACCAGGACACCGACGACAGCGCCAACCCGCACTTTCTCGACGACACCCGCGAGCTGCATGGGCGTGACGCCGAGATACTGGATGCCTTTGTGTTCCTGCGCGGTAACGTCGGCGATGCGAGCCAGGGTACCGTGCGCCTCGGTCGGCACAGCCTGATCTATGGCGAAAGCCTGTTCTACGGGGGCAACGGCATCGCCGCCGCCCAGGGTCCAACCGATGTGGTCAAGCTGCTCAGCGTGCCGGGCACCCAGTTCAAGGAGATCCTGCGTCCGGTCAATCAGGTATCCGGGCAGTTGCAGATCACCCCCCAGTTATCGGTGGGGGCCTACTATCAGTTCGAGTGGGAGCGTTCCAATCTTCCGGGCGCCGGCAGCTACCTGAGTGACAACGACGGTATTGGCAAGGGTTCAGGCGACTGGACCGAGGTGTTTGGCAACACCACCGTGCATGCCTCAGACATCGAGGCCAGGAATTCGGGGCAGGGCGGCATGCAATTGCGCTACAAACCGGAAGGCACCGAGCTGGAGCTGGGTTTCTACGCCGCCAAATACCATGACAAGGCGCCGAGCGCGCTGTATGCCTACCTGGATGGCCCTGCGGCGGCGGCCACGGGACTGCCGATCCTGGGTTCCTATCGCCAGGTCTATGCCGAAGACATCAAGACCGTCGGGGCCAGCTTCTCCACGGCCTATGGCCCGTTCAACTTCGCCGGCGAGACGTCGGTGCGGTGGGACGCGCCCCTGGTCAGCAACCTGCAAGTGGTTGCGCCTGGCACAGCGGCGGACAACAGCGGGGACGCCTTGTACGCCAAGGGCAAGACCGCTCACGTCAACCTCTCGACCATTTACCTGCTGCCGCCCAACGCCCTGTGGGACGGTGGCTCGGTACTCGCCGAGCTGGCCTGGAACCGCACCCTCAGCGTCACCGAGAACCGTGCCGCGCTGGATTCCAACACCACCCGCGACGCCACCGCTTTGCGGGTGCTGGCCGAACCGGCCTATTTCCAGGTGGCTGACGCGCTCGACGTCAGCGTGCCGATGGGGTTTGGCGTGGTCCTCGACGGGCGTTCATCGGCGGTCAGCAAGTCAGGCTTCGGCAATACCCACGCCGGTGACTGGAGCATCGGTGTCAAGGCCACCTACCTGCAGCGTTGGGACTTCGGCATCAACTACGTGAACTTCTTTGGCAAGACCGGGGCGGGGCTGCGTGAGGACGGCAACTTCAGCTATGCGCAATCCCTGGCCGACCGCGATTTCGTCTCCATGTACGTGAAAACCACATTCTAATAAGAGGTTTCATTCCCTATGCAAAACCCATCTTCCTTGCGTATCCCGGCCCTGGCCATTGCCTTGTTGAGTACGAGCCTGGCGCACGCGGCGGTTTCCCCCGAGCAGGCTGCACGGCTGAACAAAGACCTCACCCCGATGGGCGCCGAGCGGGCGGCCAACAAGGACGGCAGTATTCCGGCGTGGACGGGTGGTTACACCCAGGTACCCGCCGGTTACAAGAACGGCGACAAACGCGCCGATCCGTTCGCCGCCGAGAAGCCGCTGTACTCGATCAGCGCCGCGAACATGGCGCAATACGCCGATCTGTTGGCCGATGGCACCAAGGCCTTGATGCAGAAATATCCGGGCTATCGCCTGGACGTCTACCCGACCCACCGCAGTGCCGCCGCCCCACAGTGGGTGTATGACAACACCCTGAAGAACGCGACCCGCGCCACTGTCGAGGTGGAAACCGAGAAAGTCAGCGGCGCCTATGGCGGGATTCCGTTCCCGTTGCCGCAGAACGGCACCGAGGCGCTGTGGAACTATCGCTTGTCCTGGCAGGGTGCCGACACGTTCTATGCGCCGTTCGACACCTGGCTGATGACTGCTGGCGGCAAGAAGATCCAGGCTACACGAGCACGGTTCTGGTACCAGGATCCTTACTACTTCAAGGAGGGGAGCCTGGAGACATTCGCCGGCAAGTTCCGCATCGGCAAACTGGCCACCGAGCTGCCATCCTCCAAGGCCGGCGAAGGCCTGATGACCCATTGGGATATGGACCCTGGCAAGCGTGCAGCCTGGCAGTACCTGGTGGGCCAGCGTCGAGTACGGCGCGCGCCAAACATCGCCTACGACACCCCGGACTTCGTCACCTCCGGCGTCGGTTTCTTCGACGAGGCGTTCATGATCTTCGGCCCGACCGACCGCTACGACCTGAAGCTGGAAGGCAAGAAAGAGCTGCTGGTGCCTTATAACAACAACCGTTCGGCGGCGGCCAAGAGCGACGATCTGGTCAAGCCGGGCTTCCTGAACCCTGACCTGGTGCGCTGGGAGAAACACCGGGTCTGGGTGGTGAGCGCCACCCTTAGGGAAGGCAAGCGTCACGTGGTGCCCAAGCGCACCTATTACCTGGATGAGGATTCCTGGCAAGTGCTGCTGGTCGATGGTTATGACGCCCAAGGCAAGTTGGGACGGCATAACTATTCGCTGACACTGCTGGCCCCCGAGATGCCGGTGCTGACCGCCCAAATGCAGTGGGGCAGCTACAACCTGGAGACCGGCGCCTACTTCCTGAACTCGTCGGCCAACGACCTGGACGTGCAATACCAGAGCTATCCACGGCCGCCGGCGTCGTTCTTCACGCCGGATGCGATGGCCAACGACAGTTTGCGCTAAGACGTTGCACCACGCGCCGGGCACGAGCATCGGCGCGTTGGGTATGGATCAATTCATGGGCGGTTGGAGCGGGCATGATCGGTAACTTTTCATTCAGGCGGGCACTGTCGGCAGCCCTGTTGCTGATGTTTTTGCTGGCGCCCGGCTGGGCCGCGGCCACTCCACGGATTGCATTGCTCGACCAGCCGGCCATGCAGAGCGCCAAGGCCCGTCACGCCGTGTTGCTGGCGGTGGCCCGCGCAGGCGAACGGCTGGTGGCGGTGGGCGAACGTGGCATCATTCTGCTCTCTGACGACTCCGGGATGACCTGGCGTCAGGCCCAGGTGCCGGTCAGCGTCAGCCTGACGGCTGTGCAATTCGTCTCGGCCCGACAGGGGTGGGCCGTCGGTCATATGGGCGTGGTGCTGCGCAGTACGGACGGCGGCGAAACCTGGAGCAAGCAGCTCGATGGCATCGGCGCTGCGCAGCTGGCGCTGGTGTCGGCTCGACAAGACGGCGACGCCAAGCGCCTGAGCGATGCCGAGCGACTGGTGGCCGACGGCCCTGACAAGCCATTTCTCGACCTGTATTTCAGCGACCCTCGTAACGGTTACGTCGTGGGGGCCTATGGGCTGATCCTGCGCACCGAGGACGGTGGCGAAAGCTGGCGGCCCTGGATGCAACAGGTGGACAACCCCGAGGACCTGAACCTGTACGGCATTCGCGCAGCCGGCAATGCGCTGTTCATGGTGGGCGAGCGGGGCTTGCTGCTGCGTTCCAGCGACAACGGGCACAGTTTCCAGGCGCTCGAATCTCCCTATGCGGGCAGCTTCTTCGGCCTGCAAGGCAATGCTCGCGGAGAACTGGTGGCGTTCGGTCTGCGTGGCAACGTTTTCTGGTCGGGTGATCAGGGCGCCAGTTGGCGCCCCCTGCAAACCGGTCTGGAAGTGGCCTTGTCGGCCTCGACGCCTTTGCCCGATGGGGCGCTGGTGCTGGCCAGTCAGGCCGGAGATCTGCTGCTCAGCGCGGGCAGCGGAGGCCGCTTTCGAGCCCTGTCCGCGCCGGTCGGCACCTCCATTGCCGGCCTGGTGGCGGCCCCTGACGGCAGCTTGATCTGCGTCGGACTGGGCGGTGTGACCCGCCTCAATCCTGATCTTTTCTCGGCGCAACGCTGAAATCACTTGCCTGTGCCCTAGCGGGCCGTATGCGGAGCATGACGTGAATAACCCTAATCTCTCCTTCGAACAGCAAGTCGTGATCGCCCGCCTGGAAGACTTCGATCCGCGCTCCGGTAACCTGGGTGAGCGCGCCATCTTCAATCACAGACCATGGGTCATTGTGTTGTGCTTGCTGGTCACCCTAGTGTTGGGTTACCAAGCCAGCAAGATCGGCCTCAATGCCAGTTTCGAGAAGACCATCCCGACTTCCCACCCGTACGTGGCCAACTTTCTGGAGCAGCGCAGCGACCTGAGCGGCCTCGGCAACTCGATCCGTATTGCCGTGGCCGTCAAGGACGGCAGCATTTTCGACAAGGACTATTTGGATGTCCTGGCCAGGCTCAACGATGAAATCTATTTGCTGCCGGGGGTCGACAAACCCTACATGAAGTCCCTGTGGACGCCGACCACACGTTGGACGGCCGTGACTGAAGAGGGGCTCGATGGCGGCACGGTGATTCCGGATACCTACGACGGCTCGCCGGCCAGCCTGGATGAAGTGCGCACTAACGTTGCGCGCTCCGGTGAGATCGGGCAGCTGGTGGCTGGCAACTTCCAGTCCAGCGTGATCTTCGTGCCGCTGCTGGAGATCAACCCGGCCACCGGCAAGGCGTTGGACGCCGGCGAGTTCTCCCGGCAACTGGAAGCACTGCGCGACAAATACCAGAACGAGCGGATCCAGATCCACATCACCGGCTTCACCAAAATCATCGGCGACCTGATCGCCGGGTTGGCGCAGGTCATGCTGTTCTTTGTCATCGCCGTGGTGGTCACCGTGGCGGTGCTCTACTGGTACACCCGTTGCGCCCGCAGCACGGCACTGGTGGTGCTGTGTTCGCTGGTGGCGGTGCTCTGGCAGATCGGTTTGCTGGCGACCCTCGGTTATGACCTGGACCCGTACTCGGCATTGGTACCTTTTCTAGTGTTCGCCATCGGCATGAGCCATGGCGCGCAGAAGATGAACGGCATCATGCAAGACATCGGTCGCGGCACGCACCGGGTGGTCGCGGCTCGCTACACCTTCCGCCGCCTGTTCGCCGCTGGCATGACCGCGCTGCTCTGCGATGCGGTGGGGTTTGCCGTGCTGATCGTGATCAAGATCCAGGTGATCCAGGATCTCGCGATCACTGCCAGCATTGGCGTGGCGGTGTTGATTTTCACCAACCTGATCCTGTTGCCGATCCTGCTCAGCTACATCGGTGTAGGAGCCAAGGCCGCAGCACGCAGCCTGCGGGCGGAGACCGCCGAGTTGACCGCCAGCGTCAAGCATCCGCTGTGGCGTTTTCTGGATCTGTTCACCCGACGCCCCTGGGCCTGTGGCGCCTGTCTGGTGGCGCTGACGCTGGCGGCGGGCGGATTCGCCGTCAGCCTGCACCTGAAAGTCGGCGACCTCGATCCAGGTGCCCCGGAGCTGCGCCCGGACTCGCGCTACAACCGTGATGCGGCCTTCATGACGCAAAACTACGCGGCCAGTTCGGACATTTTCGTGGTCATGGTCAAGACCCCGGAAGACCAGTGCACCCGCTATCCGACCCTGGCCGCGGTCGACTCCCTGGCCTGGCAACTGGAGCAACTGCCGGGGGTGGAGTCCACCCAGTCCATGGCGGCCCTGAGCAAGATAGCCGCCGCCGGTTATAACGAGGGCAACTTCAAGTGGTACGAGCTGATTCCCAACGATGGCGCCCTGGGTGCGGTGCAGACCCGTGCACCACGGGAGCTGTTCAATCAGGGATGTTCACTGCTCTCGCTCTACGTGTACCTGGCCGACCACAAGGCCGACACGTTGCAACGGGTGGTCGAGGCCAGCGAAGCCTTCATCGCCAGACAGCACTTGCCGCAGGTGAAGTTCATGCTCGCGGCCGGCAGTGCCGGGATCGAGGCGGCCACCAACATCGTGGTGAAGAAGGCCATGCGCGAAATGCTGTTCTGGGTCTATGGCGCGGTGATTCTGCTGTGCTGGGTGACCTTCCGCTCATGGCGGGCTGTACTGGCGGCGGTGTTGCCACTGGTGCTCACGTCGATTCTCTGCGAGGCACTGATGGTTGGCCTGGGCATGGGCGTCAAGGTCGCCACCTTGCCGGTGATCGCCCTCGGCGTTGGTATCGGCGTCGACTACGCACTCTACGTGCTGAGCATTATCCTGGCCCACATGCGCGCTGGCGCCTCGTTGTCCGAGGCTTATTACCGCGCCTTGCTGTTCACCGGCAAGGTGGTGCTGTTGACGGGTATCACCCTGGCCATCGCCGTGGCGACCTGGGCCTGGTCGCCGATCAAATTCCAGGCCGACATGGGTATCCTGCTGGCGTTCATGTTCCTGGTGAATATGCTCGGCGCCCTGATCCTGTTGCCTGCGCTGGCGTACTTGCTGCTACCCGAGCGGCTCTTCGCAAAAAAGCCTGAGGACTGCAGGGTGATGCGTCCGGTCGGGGAGGCTTGAACCTGCGTGCCGCCGTCGTCGTGCGACTCGGTGGCACGAAGAAGAGCTTTGGACACCTATAATTCGGCTGCCATATTTTTGGCGTTTCGGTTTTCAGACGCTCTTTTTCATTGAATAGTAAAAAGAAAATTACAGCTTCGCCTGGCTTGATCTACGCTCCAGAAAAGGGTCACCCCGAGCAGGGGGGGTTCCAATGCGAAGCGCATCTGAAAACAGTCTTGGGAAAGCGTTGGGCGCCTGCAGAGACAGCTTCATCTCTGTTGGCTTTTTCAGCCTCTTCATCAATGCACTGATGCTCGTTCCGACCTTCTACATGCTTCAGGTCTACGGGCGAGTGATGACCAGCGGCAGCCTCACCACCCTGGTCATGCTTACGCTGATCATGACCGGGCTGGTGGTGACGCTCGGTTCATTGGAGTGGATACGCTCGCGCATCATGGTCCATGTCAGTACCCGGCTGGATGCGTTGCTCAGCCGCGAGGTCTACAAGGCCAGTTTCCATCGGGCGCTGGACAGTGGCGGCATGGATGCCTCGGCTCAGCCGCTCAATGACTTGACCGGCTTGAGGCAATTTCTCTCCGGCAACGGTTTGTTCGCCTTTTTCGATGCCCCCTGGTTGCCGATCTATATCGCGGTCATGTTCGTGTTCCATCCCTGGTTTGGCTGGGTCGCGACGGGCAGCGCATTGTTGCTCCTGGCACTGGCTTTTATCAACGAACGGTTGACCGGCCCGGTGCTGGCTCAGGCCAACAAGGAACACATCGGCGCGACGCTCTACACCACGAAAAACCTGCGCAACGCCGAAGTCATCGAATCCATGGGTATGCTCGAGACCCTCATGGAGCGATGGGGTCGTCGTCAACGAAGGGTGCTGTTGCTGCAGTCACTGGCCAGCAATCGAGGGGCGCTTGTCAGCACGTTGTCGCGCACGTTCCGTCTCCTGGTGCAGTCGTTGGTACTGGGGCTGGGGGCGTACCTGGCGGTGGATCATCAGGTGGGGGCCGGTATGGTATTCGCCGGGTCCGTGTTGCTGGGGCGGGCGCTGGCGCCCATCGACCTGATCATCGGCAGTTGGAAAGGCTTCATCGCGGCTCGCTCGCAGTACAGTCGCCTGAACAGCATCCTTGAAAAACAGCTGGCGCAGCCCGATTGCATGCCGTTGCCTGCCCCAGAGGGCCATGTAAAGGTCGAGAACCTGGTTGTCTCGGCCCCAGGTTCGAAGGCGCCTATCATCAAAAACATCAGCTTCAGCGTCCCGGCCGGATGCAGGGTGGGCATCATCGGCCCGAGTGCCGCCGGCAAGTCGACCCTGGCCAGGGCTCTGATCGGGGTATGGGCGCCACAACAAGGAGTGGTCCGACTGGACGGCGCCGACATCGGTGCCTGGAACAAGCATGAGCTGGGGCCGCATATCGGATATCTGCCTCAGGACATCGAGTTGTTCGAGGGCAGCATCGGCCAGAACATTGCCCGCTTCGCCGAGGTCGATTCGACCCAGGTCATTCAGGCGGCCCGGAGCGCGGGTGTTCACGAAATGATTTTGCAACTGCCCGACGGCTACGACACAGTCATTGGCAGCGAGGGCTTGATGTTGTCGGCGGGGCAGCGCCAGCGCATCGGGTTGGCCCGTGCCTTGTACGGCAATCCGCGGTTGATTGTCCTCGACGAGCCCAACTCCAATCTCGACGACGTGGGCGATCGTGCCCTGGCAGCGGCTCTCCATCAGCTCAGGCAGACCGGCGCCACCGTCTTTGTCATCACCCATCGAACCAACATCGTGTCGCAACTCGACCGACTCCTTGTGATGAACGCCGGGGTTATCAGTCTCTACGGGGCACGCGAGGATGTGCTGGCCGAACTCAACGCGCAGCAAAAGCAGGCACAGAAGCCTGCCATGCCAGCAAGCGCCGGCATCACTTCGGTCAACGCCGGCAGGGGTGGTACCGATGAACCCTGCGATACCCGATCGTCAACTTGAAAACCTCACCGATCTGCCGACTTCCGACCGCAAAATCCGCCGCCTGGGTATCGGCATTGTAGGCGTGACCTTTGGCCTGTTCGGCACCTGGGCCGCGGTCGCGCCCCTGGACGGCGCCGCTTATGCACCGGGAGTCGTCACGGTGCAGTCCTATCGCAAAACGGTTCAGCATCTGGAGGGCGGCATCGTCAAGACGTTGCTGGCCCATGACGGTGACATCGTCCAGCGTGACGATCCGTTGATCATCCTCGACGACGCTCAGCTGCGCTTCGAATACGAAACCACCCGAAGCCAGTTGGTCGCGGCCAAGGCCATGGAGGCAAGACTCAAGGCCGAGCGCGACTTGCTGCCTGCCATCGATTTTGGCCAGAACGCCGATCCCGCCGACCTGCGAACGGCCGAAGCGCGTCAGGTCGAGACCCTGGTGTTCAACGCCCGGCGCGGTTCGCGGCTGGGCCAGGTGGCGGTGCTGCGTGAACGTGTCGGTCAGTTGCAGCAACAGGTCAAGGGCCTCCAGTCGATGATCGGCGCCAAGGTGCATCTGGAGAAATCCTATGGCGCCGAAATCGATGAGCTGACCGACTTGCTCAAGCAAGGCTTCGTCGACAAGCAACGGCTGGTCGAACAGGAGCGCAAGCTGGGGATGCTCAAGTCGGAGGTCGCCGACCACCGCTCCACGATTGACAGGACGCGACTGCAGATCAACGAAACACAGTTGCAGATCCTGCAAATCGACAAGGACTTCAACGCCGACGTTGCCAAACAGCTGGCCGAGGTCCAGACGCGGATATACGACCTGCAGGAAAAAGCCTCGGCCCTTGAAGACCGGCTCAGTCGCATCGTCATCCGCGCCCCGGACGCGGGCATGGTGATCGGCATGACCGTGCACACCATCGGTGGCGTGGTGCGTGCGGCAACGCCGTTGCTGGACATTGTCCCGTCGATTTCCGAACTGGTCATCGAAGCGCAGGTGGCGCCCGTGGACATCGATCGCATTGCCATCGGCAAACGCGCCGACATTCGCTTCGGGGCTTTCAACAGTTCCACCACGCCCGTGATCGAAGGCGAGGTCATCAGCGTGTCGGCGGATCGATTGACCAACGAGAAGACTGGCGCGGCCTATTACCTGGCACGGGTCAGGGTCACCGAAAGTGGCATACGCACGTTGGGTGAGCGCAAGTTGTTGCCGGGCATGCCGGCGGACGTCTTGATCATCACCGGGCAGCGCACGCTGCTGCAGTACTTGATGCAGCCGGCACGGACAGCCTTGTCTCAATCGATGATCGAGGAATGACCATGGCCACGTTGACGGTTGTACTCGTGGGCCTGCTCGTGCTCATCCCCGGCAGCGCCCTGGCACAGAGTCATCCATCGCAATCCGAGGCAGCCGATTCGGTCGGGGTCAGCGCCTCGACGTTTTCTACCGACCTCAGGCAGCTGTATCGTGAGGCGCGGCTGGAAGATCCGCAGATCGTGGCTTCCCATGCGCGAGCCCAGGCAGGCCAGGAACATCAGCGCGAGGCCATGGGCGCGCTGCTGCCTCAGCTCTCGTTTAACGCCGGTACGAACCGGATCCACCAGGACAGCGACCTCGTACAACGCAGCTTCGATAGCGAGAGTTATGGTTTGGTGTTGCGTCAGTATCTGTACAACAAGGCCGCGTGGGAGAACTACCAGAAGTTCAAGAGCCTGGCCCGACAGTCCGAGTCTCAGGCGCAGGACGCCCAGGCCGAGGCGACGGTGGAGCTGGCGCGACGGTACTTCCTCGCGCTGGCAGCCGAGGATGAGCTGGCGCTCGTGAGGGCCGAACGGCAAACCACCCAAAGGAGCCTGGACCGGGTCAGCGCGCTGTATGAAAAGCAAATGGCGTTGGTGACCGATCAGCTGGACCTCAAGGCCAGGGTGGATCTGCTTGCGGCGCAGGAGCTGGATGCCCGTAATCAGGCCAGCATCAGCCGCGAGGCGTTGGCGGAGATTGTCGGTCGGCCCGTCAAGGAGCGCCTGAACCGGATTCGCGATGACATACAGCTACAGGTGTCGGCGCAAAGCCTGGAGGCCTGGATCCGTGATGGGCTGGCACTGAATCCGGCGCTCAAGGCCAACGAGAGCGGTGTTGACGCGGCCGGCGCGGCGCTGCGCAGTGGCAAGGGTGGGCATTATCCGACGGTGAGCTTGAACCTGAGCGCCCAGCAAACCAACGAGGGCTACAACAACTCATTGGCCCCCCGTACTGACAGTTATGTCGCAGGGATCGGTATCCAGGTGCCGCTGTACAGCGGGGGTTCGACCTCGGCACGGGTTCGCGGGCTCTATCAGGATCAGATTGTCGCCGAGCAGGAACTGGAAGCGGTCCGGCGCCGGGTCGTCAAGGAGATCACCAGCGCTTACCTGACCGCCAATTCCAATGGTGAAAAGATTGGCGCGAATCGCCTGGCATTGAGCTCGGCTCAGTTGTCCAGAGTTGCGGCCGAAAAAGCGCTGAGCTACGGGATGGTCAATTCCGTCGACGTCCTGGCCAGCGTACGCAATGAGTTTCGCGCGCGACGGGACTTGCTAAAGACCCAATATGATTTTCTGAGTAACGTGCTGACCCTGAACCGCTGGGCGGGGAAGGCACCGGTCGAGAGTATCGAAAACGTGAACGCCTGGTTGGGTCCTGGCGGCTCCAATCAGCACGTTATGGATCCTTGAACAGGGCGGGCCATCCGGAAGAAGGGTGAGATGCCCGTCGTTAAATTGACGACACGAGCTTTAGAGAAGCCAAGTTGTCGCCGTTTGTCGGTTAATTGACAAACTGAACGAGCTGTCCGCCAGACCGAACATCAAGTGAGCTCGATTCAAGTCGTTGATTAACAGGACATTAGTCAATTGTTTCGCGGCCGTAACGCAGGATGCCATGAGAGCTTGAGCTGATGCAGGCAGGTGAGGGGAGGCTGGAAATGCTCCGCCCTGGCCTAGACTCAGCGTACGGGCTCAGGGGAGCACATTATCATGTGTAAGCTGTTGATAATTATTCCTGTTCGTGTTGTTTCATGGGGGGTGTCCGGATTCTGGAACGACCTGCAATCGTTAACGCGGCCAGGGGTAAACACTCTCGCCGATTGCTTGCGGGGGGCAGGAATATGATCCCGGATCAACGAAAGCCCATACGCGTCATGCTCGTCGATTGCAGGCCGCTTGTCCTCATGGGGCTTCACGACCTGATCAATGCCAGGAAGCCCCAGATGGAAGTGAGCGGCCAGGCCTCCACCTACGCCAGCGCGCTGGACCTTGCCGATCAGTTGCGCCCCAACGTGGTTTTCTTCAGCTTTTTCCCGGACGCATTGAACCCGCTGGAGGTGGTTGCGCAACTTACCCGAAACGCCCGGATGAAAGTGCTGGTACTCAAAGGCCTGTACGAAGCGGTGCCCGTTGCCCAGGCAATAGAGGCAGGGGCGCGAGGCATTGTACTGGCCGAAGATCCAACCGAATCGATCGTGCGGGCCATCGTCACGGTCCATCATCGCGACGTCGGACGCGACAGGGCCTGGGCCGACGGTCTTTCGGGCTATGCCGCGAACGGGCACATTCCTTTGAGGTGCAACCAGGAGCAGATGAAGCAGGCACGCTTGACGCTGCGCGAAAGAGAACTCATCCACGCCATCGTGGGTGATCCTTCCGCCAAATACATCAGCATTGCCGAGCGCTTGGGCATCAGCGAGCACACCGTGCACAATCACCTGAGCAACATTTATCAGAAGCTCAATCTCATCAACCGGATCGACCTGCTGATGTATGCGCTCAAACACGGGCTCACCAATGATCAACCGCCCCCCGAGTCCACTTGGGTAGAGCTGGATTGATTTACATCAACGAGGCTGGGCACCGCCTGGCCTCTTTACCGGCCCGACAAAAACAATGGGAGGGTGGTCTCCAGGCCACTCTCCCATGTACTTATGGGCCTGTTGTATCAGGCAGCGCCCATCACGATGTCGTTACTCAGCAGGTCGACCCCGACCAGGGTGATGGTGGTTGTTTGCCCGCCCGTTTCGGCAATCGTCACGATGCTGTCCGCTCCCGCATTGTCGATTGATTGGACGACGGCATTCGCATCACCGTTGAGTACCAGGGTGTCTCGCTGTCCCGCGGCGGTGTCGAAACCAGTGACCTGATACTGGTTCTCGGTCACGGACAGATCGACGTTGAACGCATCACGCTCGCCGTTCGTGCCCACCAGCGTGAAATCGAACAGCGCGTCATCCGATTCGTTGGCGAACAGGTTGGCGTCGAAGGTACTCGTCGCGGTGTCACCGTCCTTGTCCGTCACGGTGGCGTTGAACGTCAGCTGGACATCGCTGGCCAGGCTCTCGGTTTCCTGGATGAACTCGATCACCGGTATCTTGATCGCGCCCCGACCCATGGTGAGCTGGACGGCGTCGATCAACGCGGTGCCTTCGCGTTCCACCTCGAAGGACACCTGTCCGCCGGCTTCCGGTGTCAGGGTGTTGACCTCGGTGAGGTTGGAGAATGTGCCGTCCTCGTAGTAGATCCGGAAGTACAGGTCTTCGGTCGCCGTGTTGTAGCCCGCCACGGAGTTGTCGATGTAGATCTTCATGCCGGTCAGCAGGGTTTCCGGGTTGATGACGAAGCTTTCATCGGCAGCGCCGATGGCCACCAGGTTGTCGCCCTGCAACAGGTTGTTGGCGACGCCGATGCCGGAGGTGCTGACGTTCATGGCTGCCGGATCGATGTACGAGGGCAGGGGATTGGTCTGCAACGTCGCTTCGGTGGGGTCGGGGGCTCCAAGCCCGATGCCCGCCAGGATGTCCGTCGGTGATGCAAGAGCCTTCGCGGAGAAGAAGACGATCTCCTCGGATGCGGAAGGGATGGTCGGATCGTCTGTTTTAGGAATCAACAACGTACGTACCGGGTCAGGACCGCCAGCGTCGAGTGAGCCGTCGGCACTGCTTTGCACGATGGTAGAGCTGAAGCCCTGTACCAGGTCCAGGGTGTAACTGCCATTGGCGTAGGCGGTGAGGGTGTAATCGACACTGGTGTCCGCCGTCGCGGCGTTGTTGTCGAAGTCACCGGTCAAGGTGCCTGCGAAATGGTAGGCGCCATTGACGTCTGGTGAGGATTGCTGCTCGGTGAGCGTCCCGGTTCCTGTGTCGGTCGTACCATCCGGCCGGACCAGGGTGAACTGGCCGTTGAGCAACGAGATATCCAGCCCGGCAGCCCCCAGTCCGTCGGAGCCGGCCGACATGTTCCAGAAGCCGGTTTGAGGAAGCACGCTACCGGTGCCGATCAGGTTGCCGAATGCGACTGATGGGCCATCGTCTTCAAACACCAGGTTTTGCCCGATATTGAGCGCCGCTTGTGCGGTATCACCGTCCTTGTCGGTGATCGTCGCTGTCAGGGTCACCAGATTGTCCAGGGCCAGGGTTTTCGAGTCATCGGGATTGGTTGCGTCCGGATGGATGACCGCCCTGAGCTGATCCAGTGTGACGTTGCCGTTGGCGGCCACGCTGACCGTGAACACCAACAGGTTGGTGGTGGCGGTGCGGCCTTCGACCACTGCGCCGTTGACCGACAGGTTCACCGCTTCGCCCGTGGCGCTATCGGTCAGCCCGGAGGCGCCTGCCACCACACCCAGCCCATAGGTCAACGTGCCCGCGCCATCGGCACCGTATGCCGAGGTGAAGTTGGCGGCGAAGCTTTGGGTCGCGTCAGTCGCCAGGTCCGTTTCGTCGACCGTCAGCGTTGGTTCCGTGCCGGTGGTGCTGATGCTCGGCCCATCGTCCTTGAATACCAGGTTCTGCCCGATGTTGAGCGTTGCCTGGGCGGTATCGCCGTCCTTGTCAGTGATGTTCGCCGTCAGTGTAACCAGGTTGTCCGAGGTGAGGGTTTTCGAGTCATCGGGGTTGGTGGCGTCCGGATGGACCACCGCCCTGGCCTGGTCCAGCGTGACGTCACCGTTGGCGGCCACGCTCACGGTAAAGACCAGCAGGTCGGTGGTGGCGGTGCGGCCTTCGACCACCGTGCCGTTGAGCGACAGATTCACCGCTTCGCCCGTGGCCGTATCCGTCAGCCCCGACGCACCGGCTACCACGCCCAGTGCATAGGTCAGCGTACCCGCGCCATCGGCGCCGAACACCGAGAGGAAGTTGGCGGCAAAGTTCTGGGTGGCATTAGTCGTCAGGTCCGTTTCGTCGACCGTCAGCGACGGCTCCACACCGGTGGTGCTGATGCTCGCCCCGTCATCCTTGAACACCAGGTTCTGGCCGATGTTGAGCGTTGCCTGGGCGCTGTCACCGTCACCGTCGGTTTTGGTCGCCGTCAGCGTTACCAGCTCGTCCGAGGTCAGGGTTTTCGAGTCGTCGGGATTGGTGGCATCCGGATGGACAACCGCCCTGAGCTGATCCAGCGTGACGCTGCCGTTGGCGGCCACGCTGACGGTGAACACCAGCAGGTCGGTCGTGGCGGTGCGACCTTCGACGACGGTGCCGTTGAGCGACAGATTCACCGCTTCGCCCGTGGCCGTATCCGTCAGCCCCGACGCACCGGCTACCACGCCCAGTGCATAGGTCAAGGTACCCGCGCCGTCCGCACCGAACGCCGAGCTGAAGTTAGCGGCAAAGCTCTGGATGGCATTGGTCGCCAGGACCGTTTCATCGACCGTCAGTGTTGGATCCGTTCCGGTGGTGCTGATACTCGGGCCATCGTCTTCGAAAATCATCTTCGAGCCGATTTCGGCTTTGGCAATCGAGGCCTTGAGCAAGGTGAAGCCACCGATATCGAAATCGGCGTGATTGGTGCCTTTGGCGTCGACGGCTGCTCCGTTCTCGATAAGCACGCGGTTATGATCGTCCGTCGTGGTGTAATCGATCTGGTAGCCGGCTTTCACACCGGTGATGGTTGCAACACCGCCTACGATGCTGATGGCGATGGCCGGATCGTTGACCGAACCGTCCGAGTTTTCGATGACCAGCCCTGTGCTGATATTGGTGACGCGCACGTTGGTGATCGCAACGGGAGCATCGCCGGTGTAACCGTTGATGAAGTTCACCCCCGGTTCAGCCGCCGTGTTGAAGGCACTGACCTTGACGACCGCTGTCTTGCCGCTTTGCAACTGCACCACATCGAAGCTGGCGGCCTTCGTGTTGAACATGTCGGTGAAATCTATATTGGATTCAACATCCGCTTCGTTCTGGTCCAGGTTGGGAATGGTCACATCCTGCCGGGCCCCGGTGACGAAGGTGTAACGGATGCCTTCCTGCTCGACGATCATCTGGTTGTTGGTGCCGAAGGTGGTCGGTCCTCCGGCCTGACTGGTGTTGATCGTGTCGCCGGTGGTGATATTCGCGCCACTGGACTGGTCGGCGGGGTTCTTCCCGGTGGCGATGATGGTCGGTTCGGTGATACGCGTGACGCCATCGACTACTTCCGTGTCCGGATTAGCGGCAGTGAACATCAGGAAAAGGTTCTGGCCGGAGGGCGCATTGGCCAGACTGAACTCCAGGTCCTGGCTGGCGCCGACGAACACTTTGTCCTGCAGATTGAGCGGGTCATCGGGATTGGCGGTGTCCGGGTGGCGCAACGCGGCGTATTCAACGGTCCAGATCTTGCCGCCGCTGACTGGCGAACCGGTTTCTTCGATGTAGGCGGCGAATACGATCGTCCCATCCGCCCCGCCGGCGCGGCCCAGCAGGACGTTGTTGTTCGTGTCCGTATAGAGCAGGATGCTGGTGCCGTCGAGGGTGAACAGGCCGCTGTCGACACCGTCGAGCGGTGCCCCGGAGCTGCCAACGAAACTGATGTCGGTAATCACCGCGCCGGCGTCGACCGTGAGGGTAAACGCGTTGCTGCCCGTATTGCCCGCAGCGCCGGTGTAGCCACTCAAAGCTGCGCCTGTAGCCGTTCCGGCACCGAGTGCAGTCAGGCGGGCCGCGAAGGCAGAGGGCAGGGCGGTCAGCAGGATGTCATTGTCATCCGCATCACCCGCGGGGTTTGGGGTGGCAGTGCTGTTCTGCAGGCCGCTGGTTTCGTCCAGCGTAACGTCCGCTCCGCCCACGACCACGCTCAGGTCCGTGGCTTCGGCTGGAATGAACAAGGAGGGTGAATCGATAGTTGCCAATGAGTCTTTCTCATTAATACCCATGGCTTTCTCCTGGACAGTTGCGGTCATCGAGGCCTGACCGTTGACCTTTTTGTCCGCAAACTATGAGAAAGCGCCACGGATTTCGCATCGACCGATACTCCCAGCCCGGCTGGGAGTTTCGGACTATTCCGGGTAGGGAAAGCCGGAGGAAGGGGGCCAGGGCGGCTATCTGGACCCATGGGTTGAGTAACGCGACGAACTGGAAGCTAACGAAAATGTAATCCCGGCCTCAGGTCACTAACAGCGTGACCTATCTAAAGTGCAAGCATGAGCACCAGGTTGTGCTCTCGGCCCTCGATGAGACCCAAAGCGAGATGCCGTCCTGTTACCTCGATGGAGTTTGCACCTATGAATTCGCTGAAACCGATGTTCCTGATTGGCTCGCTGCTGTTGTCTCCCCTGGTCTGGGCCGAAGGCGGCAGTGACCGCGTTTTTGAGCGCATGCAGCAGATGAATGACCAAGCGCCGGCCTTGATGGCTCGGACGCAGAACGTGCCTGCCGGCGAGCGACAGATTTCCATGAAAGAGCACATGACCCGGTTGGAAGACCTGATGGGGCAGCTGCATAAGGAGCGTCCCGCTTCGGATAGACCTGCCAAGGACCATCAGGCCTGGATGGAGAAACACGACAAGGCAATGGACGACATCCTGGGGCAGATGTCCCGTGAGCATAAACTGATGATGGCTGACAAATAAGCCATCGGGTGGACCGATTCCAATAACCCCGACGATGCCGACATGCTCCGCCTATGCTGAATTCACAGCCCATCAATCGAGGCTTTGATCATGGATCATTCTCATCACTCCAATACCCCTGAGCCGGCATTCTGGAGGAGCAAGGGCGGCATAGCGCTGATCATGCTGGCCCTGATCGGGCTGTTCTATGTTGCACGCGAACATTACGGGCATTTTTCGCAGATCCTGCCGTATCTCATCTTGCTGCTGTGCCCGTTGATGCACGTCTTTGGCCACAAGCATGGTGGGCACTCTCATTCCGGCGAGGAAGTGGCCAGGGACGAAGAAGGGAAATCAGATGCGAAATCCGCCAAGTCCAAATGAATACACCTGCCCGATGCATCCACAGATCCGCCAACCGATGCCAGGCAACTGTCCGATCTGCGGGATGACCCTGGAGCCGGTCATCCCGGCGCAGGAGGAGAAAGATAATCCGGAATTGGAGGACTTCTCGCGAAGGTTCTGGTGGACCCTGCCGTTGACTGTCATTGTGACTGCACTGGCGATGGCCGGCCACTCTCTGCAACTTTTCCATGGCACGACCCAGAACTGGATCGAGTTGATTCTGGCGACGCCCGTGACACTTTGGGGTGGTTGGGTGTTCTTCAGTCGTGCGATTGACTCCATTCGACACCGAAGTCCGAATATGTGGACGCTGATCGGACTGGGGACTGCCGCTGCCTACCTCTACAGTGTGGCGGCTACCTGGGTTCCGCAGTGGTTTCCGGCGGCCTTCGTCCGGGACGGACGTATCGGTGTCTATTTCGAAGCGGCAGCGGTCATCATTTCGCTGACGCTGTTGGGTCAGATGCTTGAGCTCAAGGCGCGCTCGCAAACTTCCGCGGCAATCAAGTCGCTTCTGCAACTGGCACCTAAAACGGCGCGCCGCATCAGGCCCGATGGCGTGGAGGAGGATATTGCGCTGGCACATGTCCACCAAGGGGACCATCTGCGCGTAAGGCCGGGGGAGAAAGTCCCCGTGGACGGCAGGGTTCTGGAGGGGGAGAGCGCAGTCGACGAGTCGATGCTGACCGGAGAGCCGCTGCCAGTGACCAAGCGGACGGGGGATGCCCTTATCGGCGCCACCCTGAACCGCCACGGAAGCCTGGTGATGGAGGCACAGAAGGTCGGTGCCGAAACCATGCTGTCACAAATCGTCCAGATGGTCGCGAAGGCCCAGCGTTCCAGGGCGCCCATGCAGCGCTTGGCTGATGCAGTGGCGGAGTATTTCGTTATCGGGGTGATCCTGGTCGCGGTGCTCACGTTCTTCGGCTGGGGGCTGTTGGGGCCGGAGTCGGGCTGGGTGTTTGGCCTGATCAACGCGGTGGCCGTACTGATCATCGCATGCCCCTGTGCCTTGGGACTGGCAACGCCGATGTCAGTCATGGTCGCGACAGGCAAGGCCGCCAGCAACGGGGTGTTGTTCCGCGATGCCAGTGCCATTGAAAATCTGTGCAAGATCGACACTTTGATCGTCGATAAAACCGGAACCCTGACGGAGGGGCGGCCGGTCTTCCACAGCGCTGAGGGAGTGGGGGCGTTTGACTCCAACGAGGTCCTGCGTCTGGCCGCGAGCCTGGACCAGGGCAGCGAGCATCCACTGGCTCATGCGATTGTCGAGCAGGCTCGGGGCTTGGGCCTCACCCTGGTCAGCCCGAAGGCTTTCGAGTCAGGCTCGGGTATTGGCGTGCGCGGACAGGTGGACGGTCGTCAGCTGCAGCTCGGGAACACGGCGTTGATGAAAGAAGCCGGGGTCGACATAGCTTCGCTGCGTAGTCGTGCCGAGCAACTGCGTCAGGACGGCGTCAGCATCATTTTCCTGTCCGTTGACACCCGTCTGGCCGGCTTCCTGGCTGTATCCGATCCGGTCAAGGCCGCGTCTCGAATGGCCGTTGCCAGGCTCCAGAGTGAGGGCGTTAAAGTCATCATGGCTACAGGTGACGGCCTGACTACAGCCAGGGCCGTAGCCAGGCAGTTGGACATCGATGAAGTGCACGGCGAGGTGAAACCGCAGGACAAGGAAAAACTGGTCGCTGATCTACAAAGCTATGGGCGTCGAGTGGCGATGGCCGGCGACGGGATCAACGATGCGCCGGCCCTGGCCAGGGCCGACGTTGGCATTGCCATGGGTACGGGTACTGACGTGGCGATGAACAGTGCCCAGGTCACGCTGGTCAAAGGTGATTTGATGGGCATTCTGCGGGCACGTACCCTGTCAGTCGCCACCGTAAAGAACATGAGGCAAAACCTCGCCTTCGCATTGCTCTACAACGCCATGGGCATTCCACTGGCTGCCGGGCTGTTTTATCCGCTGACAGGGCATTTGCTATCGCCCTTGGTGGCGGCACTGGCGATGAGCGTCAGCTCTGCGTCAGTGGTCTTCAATGCGCTTCGGCTGCGTCAGACACGTATCGAGTAATCCCCTCCGAGCCAACCAAGCGTCAACGCAGCGAGCAGCAGATAGCGACTGGCCTTGGCCAGCGTAACGATCAACAGGAAGCTCCAGAACGGTTCGCGCAGGACTCCAGCAATCATGGTGATTGGATCACCGATGATGGGTACCCAACTAAGCAACAATGACCAGCGACCATAGCGCTGATAGGCATGCTGAGCTTTCTCCAGCCTGGCTTCGCTGACCGGGAACCAGCGTTTGTGCCGGTAATGCTCGATAGAACGGCCCAACAGCCAATTCAATACCGAACCGAGCACGTTGCCGGTGATGGCCACCGCCAGCAGTGCCCAGGTCTTGTATTGGCCGGTCAGTAGCAACCCGACCAGTACCGCTTCCGACTGCATGGGCAACAGCGTGGCGGCTCCCATGGCGGCGAGGAACAGGCCGGAATAGCCGGATAACGCCATCATCTCAGACATTGAGCCCGATCCAGCCATGGGCGTTGTTGGAGGGGGCATGTATACCTTTCCTGGAACACTGAGCACGCATCCTGATCAAAATTTCAGAATACCCCGGTCTTTGCCGATTCACTAAGCGTTCCCACCGGTGTTTTTGTTTGAGCGGGTCAACGCATCTTCGACACAGTCGAGAATCGCTTGGCCGTTGAAAGGCTTTACGAGAAAGCCGATGGCCCCTCGATCAATAGCCTGATTGCGAACTGATACTTCAGCGTGGGCCGTCATGAAAATGACTGGAAATTTATAACCACGATTGGCAAGTTCGTTCTGTAGTTCCAATCCGCTGATGCCCGGCATCATATGGATATCTGTCATCAGGCAGTCGGTTCTGTCGACGTTTTCGGATGCCAGGAAATCCTCTGCACAGGCAAATAGTTGTGCTTCGTAGCCTACGGATCGCAGCAAACTATCAATAGAAGCCAGGAGTGCATCATCGTCGTCAACGACGGCGATCAGGGGAGTAGGTATGGGCACGCAAATGCACCTCGGTGAGCACGGGAACTCAAGCTATATACATCAACAGACTGGATGCCAAACGCCTTCACGGCAATGCTGCACAGGTAGATCAAAGGCCCTGGGTCAAACGTTATGGAGAGCTTGTTTATCGATGACCTTGGCTACAGGCAGGGTGAAATAAATCGCAGCGCCTGAGTCTGGTGTGTTATCGGCCCAGATACTCCCACCATGAGCCTCGACAATTGATCGACATATGGAAAGCCCCATGCCCATTCCATCAATCTTGGTGGTGAATAATGGCAGGAATAATTTTGACATGGCACTTTCGCAAATACCCGGGCCTGAATCCTGTATCAAAATTTTTATCGTATCCGCCGCCTGGAGACTTGCTTCCATTCTTATGAGTTTGTTTCTGGTTCGGTTTGCTCTCATGGCTTGGACACTGTTTGTCATCAGATTGATGATCACTTGCTGCAGTTGAACCCTGTCGGCATGAATGGCCGGAAGCGCATCGTCAAAGTGATATTCGAGTCGAACCTTGCTTCGTCGGGTTTCGTGTCTGACCAACTCAAGCGACTCAAGCAGTACCTCCCGTAAATTGAGTGTCGTTCGACAGTGATCGACGTTCCTGGACATTCTCCGAATTCGCTGGATGACTTCGCTGGCTCTTCGTGCTTGTCCCAATATCTGTTCCATGGCGCTACGGGTTTCCGAAATATGGGGTACATCCCTGTCCAGCCAGCGCAGACCGGCTTCAGCGTAGGTGGTGACTGCCGCCAATGGCTGATTGACCTCATGGGCAATGGATGCGGCCAGCTCTCCCAGCGCACTCAGGCGAGTCGCATAGGCCAATTCTGTTTGCGCACGGTGCAAGGCTTCTTCAGCCATCTTGGCTGCTGTCACGTCCATGACAGCCCCGACATACTCGCACTCGCCGGCATGCCCCTTCATTAAGTCGGCATTCATGTGAATGTGTTTGATTCGGCCATCTGGCATGACCAAGCGGTGTTCAATCTTCAAATAGGGGACTTTCTCAAAGGCTTTCGAAATGAGCGCCTTGATGGGCGCGATGTCGTCCGGGTGAGTTCTATTCAGGAGGCATTGGAGGGCAGGGTGGGTGCCTTCTTCAAATTCGAAGATTCTGAGTGCTTCCGCTGACCAATACATTTCGCCGCCAGGCACCGTCAGGCCAATACTGCCGGTTCGACTGACGCGTTGAGCCCCTGCGAGAAACGCCTCGCTGCGCCTCAGTGCGTCGGCGGCGTGTTTGCGTGCGGTAATGTCATTGTGGGTAGCGAGAATCGAGGTGGGAGTGCCGTCATTGGATACAGCCAGCGTACATCGGCTGGACACTATGACTCTCCTGCCATCGCGGCACTGTTCAGTCAGCTCACCTTCCCAACTTCCCTTGGCTGACAATACTGACATCAACTCCTCATGGGTAATGGGAAGTTGAGTGTGAAGCAAGGCTTGGCAATCACGCCCTAATGCCTCTTCACGGGCCCACCCATACAAGGCTTCCGCTCCCGGGCTCCATGTTGAAATTCGTCCATCCATGTCTCTCACGATAATTGCGTCATGGGTCTGCGCGAGTAGTCGAACCTGTTCCCTGAGTTCGTCATCGGTGGTCTTGATTTGCAAGGCAAGCAGGGAGGTGATGGCGATAGCCGATAAGCTCACCAGGCAACGGACGAACGCTGTTGAATCCAGCTTCAGGCCATGTGAAACAAGAAACGCCGCCACAGTCAGGCAAATGCAGGAAAGACAAATGATACGTAAGCCGCATTTGGAGAACAGTCTCAGACAAATCAGAATGACTACCACGTAGAGCACCGCAATGGCGACGTCCAATGACGTCAGTGTGTCCACCACGAAGAACAGCGCCGCGAGGGCAATTGCTCCAACTCTCAGAGCCATCGTGTTTGAAGTCGATCGTGCAGGTTTCATCTGCCCCTCGCATAGACAAAAAGGCCTCTGGTCTCAACGTCACATGGAATGATTCGGCTGAGACAGAGGCCAAGAGCATCGAGCGTTAATAATCCCAGTGGGCTGCAATCCAACGGAATGCGTCGCCGTCCAGCGCGACATGTCCAACCGAGGGGAAGGGCAGATGAGTGGCTACGAACAACTCGCCACTTGCCGCCGCCTCCCGCAACAGTCGTACCCGCACATCGACCGACTTTTGTGGATCGTGTTCGAAGCCGTTGTGCCATTCCGGGTGGTCGAAGGCCACCGGAAACAGGGCGTCGCCGGCGAAGGTCAACCGTTCGCCGCCGGAGTTCACGTGAACGATGCAGTGGCCAGGGGTGTGCCCGCCAGTAAGCTTCGCGACCACACCGGGGGCTACTTCATGTTCGTCCTCAAAGATCTGCAGACAGTCCTCATAGTGCGCGATGAATTCGTTGGCGGTGCGACGCAGTACGTCTGGCACCGGTTGTGGCATCTCGGTCAGGCTGAAGTCGGGAATTTTCCAGAAATCGACTTCAGTGGCGGTGACATGGATGCGCACGTCCGACCTCAGGCTGTTCTTGACCGAATCGACCAACAGCCCGCCAATGTGGTCCATATGCATATGGGTGATGACGATATCGGTGATGGATGAAAGGTCGATGCCTGCATCCTTAAGGCGTTTGGGGAATAGCCCAGCCCGGGGGAAGCCTGGGAACTGGTTGCCCAGGCCAGCATCGACCAGAATGGTTTGTTCACCGCTGCGCACCACCAACACGTTAAGCGCCCAGTCGAACATATCCGGCCCAAGGTACATATTCTTGAACCAGGCTGCTCGCTCGGCGGGGTCGGCGTTGGTTGACATGGTCTCGGTCGGAAGCGGCAGCACACCGTCGCTGACCACCAATATATCGACCTCGCCCAAGCGCAGGGCGTAGCGCGATGGCACTAACTCCTGAGCCGGCGTGGCGCCATCGGGCTGGGCGAAGCTATTCAGGTACATGGCCATGGTCGTTCTCCTGTTACATTAAGGTGGGAGTTCATTCGGTGGACGAGTTAGTTCATCTATAGTCATTCGCTGTGAATTCCATCCTAGGGGCTAATATTTTCAGGCACATCTCTACATGGGTGTGCGGTAATTACGCATCCGTTGTAAAAAACTATACAAACGTATATTCAGCTAACTTTGGCGCGACGGTAGGACGGTTCGGTTTAAGCCCTTCAGCGAGGCGCAGTGGGAGAGGGTGGCTTCCTCACCTAAGGGGCGGCGCCTGCAAAGTAATACATAAGTGTTAATCCGGATACCCAACGGACGACCCTGTTGAACCCATGTACAGCTGACGCGCAGCTATGGATCTGAATAAATTTCAAGTCGTATCGAAGTCATAAGTAACCGGGCACAACGAGGTGTTGGATACAACTTCATCGGGCTGACGAAAAATGAATAGAAATGACCTGCGACATGCCGATATAAACTTGCTGGTTATCTTTGAAACCATGATGCGCGAGCGCAATGTCACTCGGACGGGCGAACGCCTGTTCCTCGGCCAGGCCACCGTCAGCAGCGCGCTGAACCGGCTACGGACAATGTTCGACGATCCGCTGTTCATCCGCACCGGTCGGGTGATGGAGCCCACCGCGCGTGCAGAAGAAATCCATGTCCTTCTTGGACCTGCGCTGGAGGGGGTTGCCCTGGCTCTGAGTTGCGCGCAGGAATTCGACCCGTACACCAGCGAGGAGACTTTTCACGTTGGGCTTTGCGACGAAGTGGAATATGCGCTGCTGCCTGGGCTGATTCAGAATTTGAGAACCGAGGCGCCAAATATCACCCTGGTGGTACGCCGCGTGGATCCGCTGCAGCTGCCGCAGTTGCTCATTGCAGGGGACATTTCCCTGGGTGTCGCTCAGGTCCAGGAACTGCCTGCCAGAGCCCATTGCCGAAGTTTGCGTGCGGTGCGGCCAATGTTGCTATGCGCCGACTCGGTCGCGAGCCCCATGAGCCTCGATGAATTCTGCCGGCGCCCCCATGTGGCGGTGTCTGCACTGGGAAAAGTCAGCGACGACGTCGACCGCGTTCTGGCTCGCCACGGCCGGCAGCGCCGCGTAGTACTGGCGGTGCCTCAGTTCAGCGTCTTACCGGCATTGCTCGTCGGCAGCGACATGCTCGCTGTTGTGCCCGATTATGCCGCGCAGGCCATGGCAAAACTCCATGGTCTGCGCGCCGAGTATCCGCCGCTGCAGCTCTCGAGTCCTGACCTGGCCATGGCATGGCGCGGCACCAGTCATGCAGATCCTCGCGAACGTTGGTTGCGATCGTACTTTGCACGGCATCTTGAACGGCCGGAGGATTCTCCGCAGCAGTCGGTTTGTTGCTCTTCGCTGGCCGTGGCTTGAATGGTAATCATGCGGGGCGGCGTTTCGGTATTGACGCTGAGTGCGTGGCGGCAACCGATCATATGGGATATCCGAGACCGCAGTAGACGCTCCTAGCGGCTGATGTGAATGTACGCATAATGTATATTATGTTAAATAAAGGACGTTCCGTAAGCGTTGCATTTCCACCCACCGGCTAACCCTAGCACCGTTTTTGATGCTTCCTTTCCAACATCTACTCCAACGTAGCGGAGGTTGCGAGAACTCGGACGATAAACAAGACCGCCCTCCTCCAGATCAGCAGATCGGAGGAGTTCCACACGGTATACCCATTGCCGGTATTGGTGGTTGTTCCGCAGGACAATCTCTGTGTACTAAGAACCCTATTTTAAGTTGCTACACTTGCCGAAAATTTTTGCCGCTATCTGATCCAAAAATCCATGAATCCGTAGTTGAGAGCTTGCGACCAGTTGTTACTGCCTTTGCTACTGCCTCCCGCTATAACGACGAGAGCCCTGCTTACACTCAGCTACGCCGAATATTTCAAGCGGCATTAAAAGTAGCCGAGGAAGTTCGCCTAATACAGATTGATGATGGGACTAAGCCAGCATGAATGATTTTTATCTCAGATTCATCGATAACGGTAAATCATTGGCAGAGTTGCGAGGGCTGCTTTGGTACCTGCCAGTCGATGATGTGGGAAAGGTATCAAAGGCAGCACGCTGGGACCTAGCTACGCTTTGCGGCCTTGTAACACCACCTTACTTCTGGCACTCATCGCTTGGTTACGACATCAATGCCCTGGACGCTCTCAATGTCCTGCGCGAACAACAGAATCTGCCGGGCCTTGCTGTTCAGCCCCTACCAGAACACTGGCGTGACTTTTATCAAGCTACCTTGTTGAATGAGCTGCTTGTAAAGCGTAACAAGCCAGGACATGCGCTGCTGAATGTCGGGCGCCCTCTTCGGATCATCGCCACATGCGCTGATTCAGAAGCACCATGGGACTTAACCCCGGCTACGATACAGCGCGCATATAACATCGCCCTAGATATCGGCTCCTCGGGAAAAATAGCTGCTAATATTTCCATGGTCGTTCGAACCTTGATCGATGGTCTGCACATCGCTGATCGCTCGCCACTCTCCAAACACTGCTTCGCCTATCCAAATCAGTCCTCCTCAGAGGATAAAGTGGCACAACTCAAGCGTGGTAATAATACGTACCGCCAAACGAACAAGCTGAGGGCGCAGCTTTCCGATCGAAAAGGAGCAGCGAAACTACCAAGTGACAAAGCTTTTTGGGAGCTTGTTCGTATTATCTTTACCAAACAACCCAAGACCTTTGTCGACGCTATTCGTTTCAACCAAATCAAAGTCGCCATAGCCTGCGGTTTTCGCGTTGGTGAGAACACATTACTTCCACTAGATTGGGCACGCTGGCATGAATATTTGGCAACTGATGGTTCCCCGGCGGGAGCTAAGGGGGGGATTTCTCGTTCTCTGTCAGTTCGTAATTTTGCCGAAAAACAGGATGAGGATGTGGGCACAGAGGGCATCGTACTTGTCGAAAATACTCAACACGCTCCTTCTATCTTCGAAGATCTGATTTCAGAAGCCCTTGGAGAAGTAGAAAGACTTACAACGCCTCTACGCGAACGTCTACGGCTTCAGATCACCTCGGGACGACTAATGCCAGAGCTAGCATCGGATGCTTTAGCGCCGGCTTGGGACATCTACAGTCGAGTGACGGGATCTCTTGAATTCACTTCTCTGCCAATGCCTAAAGATTTAGTTGAAAAATACCGCGAAACATTTGACTCCAAATATTTAGATGAAATCCGCCAATGGCAAATTGACCGAATTCGCACTCACGGTTTGTCCCATAATTGTTTGAAGTACTTCAACAAATGGCCCATCGCTCCTCGGCGCGCTGACGGCTCTCTTTTTGTCGGTACGGTTGACTGGAGGAAAGCTCATTTTAGAGTAAGCGAGGTAGAAGTTCTGATCCAGAATTCCATGGCCTCAAAATTGCCGGATACTAAAGCTTTTTTACTCCGCGACGGTGAGCGCCTGTATTCCACCGAACTAATGTTCCTTATGCCCATCCGAGCGCATATCGAATCGCGAAATGGTGGACTACTTGATATCAATCGCTATTTTGCGGTCGGTCGTGCATCTAGCCAGGATCTTCAGTTTCATCTTGGCGGTGGCGCTAATAATATCTTTTCTCGCTATGGTCAGACGGATGAGGATCGCGCGCTAAGTCTGAATACACATTCACTCCGCCATCTTCAAAATGCTGAGCTTTTTCGACTTGGTGTGGCTGACACAATCATCACCAAACGCTTCAACAGGCACAGTGTTGCCCAGAGCTATGTGTATGACCATCGTAGCCTTGCGGAGGACCTAGCCAATATTGATCTGCCATCCGGCGCAGAGGATATGGCTCCTAGAGCTCAAGAAACCCTGAAAATGATCATGGCCAAGAAAATTAGGGGGCCGATTGTCGACGAGTTCCTGAAGATCCAGAAAGATCTGGGTGACGACCAAGCTTTCAGCTATCTGTCTGCCGAGGCAGACGGTTTGCACGCGACTCCCTTCGGGTTCTGCGTGAATAGCTTCACGGTTGACCCGTGTCCCAAACATCTAGAATGCTACGACTGTCGGCATCTGACTCGCTCGCCAATATCCGAGGAAAATCAGAATCTACAACAGCTGAAGCAGCGAATGATCGATGTCGTTACCGTTATTGAAACAAGTCCGCCTCAAGCCCGAAATGTTGGCTGGCAGAACCAGCTAAAACATGCGCAGTCGCGTCTTGAAAGTCTAGAAAAAATACTTGTTACTGCTCCCGGCGAGCGGCCATTTCCAGATGGTAAAGATCTCTACAACCCAGTGGAGAACAAACGAGGATCGACCATCCTCGATGAACCCCAAATCTGGAGGCCCATGTGAAGGTTCAAGAGCTGGAAACTATCCTCCAGAGGATGCTTAACGACAACATAGTGATTAGTGCACGCTCTGTCATTCGTGAGCTGGACTCTCCCTTCAAGCACGCCAGCGATATAACTCGCCAGCCCGAGCGCAAGGTATTGCTCGATCAGTACCAAACGCGTCAGCGCGAACTACGTGCCTTGATGGAAAGGACAGACAAGCAATCTCCCTCCAACCTACAAGCACGAGTGGCACGTCTGACCCAAGAAAATGAAGTTCTGAAAGCTGAGCGAGATCTGCTTGTTGCCTCCCACAAAGCAATGCTCCTCGCTGTTGGCGAGATGGGTGGCATGGCTGCGTGGCGGAAGTTCTTCCCTGCGTGGGAAGAAACCCGGCAACGGCTTACCGAATTGCAGGCATTACCGAGTGCGAAGATTCTTCCCCCACTTAGTCCAAACACTAATAGGGCTAATGAGGGACAGACCAAAGCTCTCTAACTAGCTAACGGCCGGATCTGACTGACGATCCAGTAGACCAGCGCCTTTTCGCGATCTGTAGTGGTCAACTAATCCCGGACACGATGTTAAGTTTTTTCTCGGCCTGAGCTGGGGCCAGTCCATTGTTGAATTGGTGCGGTCTGATCCAGTTGTACCGATGCATCAGGTAATGACTAATGTCGCGGTGCGCTTCTTGAGCTGTCATGTAGCCCACAGTCGGTATCCATTCAGTTTTCAAACTACGAAACACACGCTCCATCGGCGCATTATCCCAACAGTTTCCACGACGGCTCATGCTCTGACGCATGCGGTAACGCCAGAGCCGTTGGCGAAAGTGGCGACTGCCATATTGC